>JANWWB010000323.1 GCA_025056515.1 Anaerolineales bacterium | reverse complement strand
GACGAAGGGGGTAAGAGCCGAAAATATGACCTGATCGTTACCTGTACCGACCTGATTACGCAAAAAATTCTGCGCGATACACCGGTTGTCCTGGTGCAAGAAGGTATTATGGAACCCGAAGATTGGACTTTTGCTCTGGTGAAATACCTCAAGTTTCCCCGCTACCTTGCCAACACAGCCGCAACTGGCCTATCAGACCAGTACGAGGTCTTCTGCGTAGCCTCAGAGGGCTACCGTGACCTGTTTATCCGCAAAGGCGTCAAGCCACACAAGATTGCCGTCACAGGTATACCCAACCTCGATAACCTTGAGGCCTTTCGCCAGAACGATTTTCCCCTCAAGGGATATGTCTTAGTCGCCACCTCTAGTGCACGTGAGACTTTCAAACGCGATGACCGCATTGCTTTTCTACGTCGAGTGCGAAAAATTGCCGCCGGGCGCCCTATTCTGGTTAAACTCCATCCGAACGAATACCGCTCCCGCGCCATTCGCGAAATCAAACAACATTTACCAGAAGCACAGATTTACATCGGTGGAAATATCTACCCCATGATCGCCAACTGCGATGTACTCATCACCCAGTACTCTACGGTGACGTTTGCCGGCTTGATCTTGGGGAAAGAAACATATTCTTACCTAGATCTGGAAGAACTCAAGAAGCTGCTCCCGATTCAAAATGGGGGCAAGTCAGCGCAACGGATTGCGGCTATCTGCCAAGATTTGCTTAAGCGACCTCGCCTCGAACGGGCACGCTCTCGCCTACTCTGGCAGCCAAGACCCCAATTCATTTTCTCTCGGGATACCGGATAAGCGTCTGCGTTCTGATCTCTACAACACCGGTGCAGTGACTATACCTTGACTTTCCCCGGTGCGCTTTCTAAATAAATCTCTTCGCTGCCATCGTCGTAGGCAAAGATCTCGGCATAACGTCCCCAGTTAATGAGCGTATCGAGTTGTTTCTCGGCCTCCTCAGGAGGGAATTCCAGTTGGAGTGCCATCTTAACCACTTCGCCCTTGAGAGCATGTTTTTCAGCACGCTGGAGCATGCCGGTCAGCCAGCGTACCAACGGCAGACGGCGGATACGCGTGGCAAAGATTTCTTTCCGCGCCAAGATGCTCGCCTCGGCAAAGGTCTCGCCGAGCGGTGTCAATTGGATGTCGCCTTTTGCAATGGTCGCAAAACCCAGCAGTTCAGCCGCCTCACTCAGACGCAAAACATGATCGGAGTCGAGAGTCAGCTCCTCAGTCAGGCGATAGATATCGGCCTGGTCGCCGGGTTTCTCCGCCAAGTGTTCGAGTAAACCGGCCAAGTCACTGATATGAACATCGGGCAAAGAGCGGACCCGGCCAGACTCGCCTGGCGCAGATCCCAACTCCTCGCTTTCTGACTTTGTCTGGCCAGCTAAGAGAGCATAGACCTCATCAACAAGAGTGCGAAATTCATCAGAATGACGCGGGCGCGGGTGCGGTAGCGGCACTTTCATCTCGGCGATGATACGGCCCGGTTCCTTATCCATGACCACGATGCGGTCAGCCATAAAAACAGCCTCCTCAATATTGTGGCTGACCATCAGAATCGCCTTGGTCGGAATTTTGCCGCTCGTCCACAGTTCAAGCAATTCGCCGCGCAGGGATTCTGCAGAGAGCACATCTAGCGCAGAGAAGGGTTCATCCAGACACAGGAGTTCCGGCTCAACCGCCATGGCGCGCGCAAATCCGACCTTCTGGCGCATCCCGCCTGAAAGTTCACGCGGGTAAGCGTTCTCAAAGCCATCCAAGCCAACGCGGTCGATCAAGTCAAGAGCACGCGGGAGGCGAACGCCGGCCGGAATGCCGCGCGCTTTGAGCGCTAATTCAACGTTTTCTAAGACAGTCAACCAAGGGAAGAGAGCAAAGGTCTGAAAGACAATCGTAGCGTGAGGATTGACGCCTTTCAGTACTTGACCGCGGTAGAGCACCTGTCCCTCCGAGGGCTTTTGCAAGCCGGTCAGAATGCGTAGCAAGGTGCTTTTGCCGCAGCCCGAAGGCCCAAGCAGAGCGACATATTCGCCCTCATGGACGGTCAGGTTGACATCTTCCACAGCAGTGAACTTGCGCGCACCGCTGGTGTACGTTTGATGGATATGCTTGAGTTCAAGAAGAGGCGTTTCAACAGACATCATAGGGCACTCCGTGGTCTCGGTCGCCATGGGAATCCACGGCTTTCGGTGGACTGAAATGGATGGCTCGCTCAAAGGCTTTGCTTAGGACATGGAAGTCCGCTTGAAGCGGTCTCAGAGTCGGTTTCTAGCCAACTTTCTTAGGCGCTCAGGAGCGTCGCTCTCTGGATAACCAAACAACCTACCCTACTCCATCCGATATCTCTCCTCGGCCAGGCGATAGAGCGGACGCCAAAAGAGACGGTTGATGAGAACAACGGTCAACACCATGCTCAGGGTAGAGGCTAGCAGGAGTGGATAATCGCCAGCAGCAGTGGCCTGGGAGATGAGCGCGCCAATGCCGGTTGTGGTCAGCGTTTGGCCGCCAAAATGTTCGTACTCGGCCACCACGCTAGCGTTCCAAGCACCTCCACCAGCAGTAATTCCGCCGGTGACAAGATAGGGAAACAGTGCTGGCAGAATCAACGTCCGCCAGCGTGCCCAGCCTCTCAGCCCCATCAGCGCCGAGGTGTGCTTTAAATCCTGTGGAATAGCACTCGCCCCGGCGATAACGTTAAAAAGCAGATACCACTGCGTACCCATCAGCATCAGGATAACAGCAGCCACGTCTAGACCACCGGCCATATTGACGACCAGCAGCAAGAAGACCGGGAAGATGGCCGTCGCGGGTATCGAGGCAGTCACCTGAACAACCGGCTGGAGCACTGCAGCGATGCGCCGATT
>JANWWB010000309.1 GCA_025056515.1 Anaerolineales bacterium | reverse complement strand
GGCCTTCCCTCCAAGTAACGGATCGTATTTTCGTCCACTGCAACCAATCCTGCCCGAGCGCCAGCTTCTATAGCCATGTTGCACACCGTCATCCGCCCCTCGATGGACAGCGCCGAAATAGCTTCGCCAGCAAACTCCACGGTATAGCCCGTCCCACCTGCGGTACCGATCTTACCGATGACTGAGAGCACCAAGTCTTTGGCAGTCACCCCAGGTCCCAGACGGCCGTTGACCCGGATCAGCATGTTTTTGGATTTTTTCAACCACAGGCACTGGGTCGCCAATACATGCTCGACCTCAGAGGTGCCGATACCGAAAGCCAAAGCCCCCAAAGCGCCGTGGGTAGAAGTATGAGAGTCGCCGCAGACCAACGTAATGCCAGGCAAAGTGAAACCCTGCTCTGGCCCTACTACGTGTACGATCCCCTGGCGGGAATCGGCCATAGAGAACACAGAAATGCCAAATTCAGCGCAGTTTTTCTCCAAGGTTTCAACCTGTAAGCGAGAAATCGGATCGCTGATGCCGAGCTTTCGGTCTTTAGTTGGAACGTTGTGGTCAGCCACCGCCAGATTGGCCTTGGGCCGCCACGGCCGGCGCCCGGCCAAGCGCAGCCCCTCAAAAGCTTGAGGTGAGGTGACCTCATGGATCATCTGGCGGTCGATGTACACCAACGAGGTGCCATCCTCAGCGGTCAAAACCACATGCGTCCCCCAGATTTTGTCGTACAGCGTCTCTCCCATCTCTTAGCCTTAATTTTCAAAGCATTAGTTATTGTAAAATTTATAGCTTCTCTTCACAACTAAAGAAAAATTGACCCCGCACTGCGAAGGAAGTTGCCCTTAGCGCGCCACCGCCGTGGCAAAAATACTTAGCTACAACAAACCGAACCTTCAGCGTACCCGGATTCGGGTCTGTCCCCGCCTTGCGTAATGCCTCTCCCTTTAGAGAAGAGCTAAAGATCTCTGAAACTTAGGCCGAGCCAGGAATTGTTAAAACACTCTCTAAGACCTGAAAGATCCTATCCCGGATCTCCTCTACACCGCCGACCCCAGAGATGGTGGCAAATCGGACCTTGCCTCTCTCAGCCAATTGACGGTAAAAACCGACAAGCGGCGCAGTCTGACGCTGATATACCTCAAGGCGTCTGCGCACCGTCTCTTCTTTGTCGTCATCGCGCTGGATCAGGGGCTCTTTAGTCAGGTCGTCTTTTAGATTCTCCAGGGGAGGATGGTAAATGAGATGATAGACTCGACCAGAACCTGGATGGATCCAGCGACCGCTTAAGCGTTTGACGATTTCCTCAGGCGGAACCTCAAGCTCTATAACCCAATCTAAGCTTACACCCATGTTTTCCAGACCTTCCGCCTGGGCCAAAGTGCGCGGGAAACCGTCGAGCAGGAATCCACCGGCGCAGTCCGGCTGAGCGATACGCTGTCGGACCAACTCTAGGATCACGGCATCCGGCACTAATTCCCCCGCTTCCATGATGGCCTTGACTCTTTTCCCGAGTTCATTGCCCTCGGCAATCGCCGCTCTGAGCATGTCGCCTGTCGAAATTTGGGGGATGCGAAAGCGCTCGCAGATAAATTTGGCCTGCGTCCCCTTGCCTGAACCCGGCGCCCCCAAAAACATGATCCTCATCTTTGCTCCTTAAATTCAGATCTCAATCGAGCACTTCCAAGCCGTTTAGATAGGGCTGCAAGGCCTTAGGGAGGCGGATTGTCCCGTCGGCTTGCTGATAATTTTCCATCACTGCAATCAGCGTTCTGCCCACTGCTAGACCCGAGCCGTTTAAGGTATGCACCAGTTCGGGCTTGCCGGTCTTGGGATTGCGCCAGCGCGCCTGCATTCTCCTGGCTTGAAAATCGCGAAAGTTACTACAGGAGGAAATTTCGCGAAAGCGCCCCTGCCCCGGCAACCAAACCTCTAGATCGTAGGTTTTGGCCGCGGCAAAACCGGTGTCGCCAGCGCACAACAGCACCTTGCGGTAGGGTAGCTCAAGGCGTTGCAAAATGGCTTCAGCATGGCTAGTCAACTCCTCATGCGCCCTCTTCGAATCCTCAGGTCGGGTGATCTGAACCAATTCGACCTTCTCGAACTGATGCTGGCGGATCATGCCGCGTACGTCCTTGCCGTAAGAACCGGCTTCGGAACGAAAACAAGGCGTATGAGACACAAACTTTAGGGGAAGATCAGAAGCGGATAGAATTTTTTCTCGTACCAGGTTAGTCACCGGCACTTCAGCGGTGGGAACTAGATACCATGGAGGATCGCGTTCTAGTTTAAACAAATCTTGCTCAAACTTAGGCAGTTGACCGGTACCCACCAGCGCTCGGCCGTTGACTAGATAGGGAACATATACCTCATGATAGCCGTGCTCCTGGGTGT
>JANWWB010000220.1 GCA_025056515.1 Anaerolineales bacterium | reverse complement strand
CTCAGCAACACTCGTTGCGTTTCCAGGTGCGGAATACGCTTACGATAGAAGAGTTGAAAGCAGAGCTACCTGCACTTAAGATCGTGATTGCTCTTCCGCCTGACCCAGGCTTAGCAGATTTGACAGCTGCTGCGCCTGAGGTGCAATTTTTGGCCGTTAAGATCCCCGGCCTTACGGCAGGCGGCAATCTCTCCACGATCGGCGGCTCCGATCAAGCAATCGATAAGCAAGCGTTTCTGGCCGGGTATATTGCGGCAATGATTGCCCCAGAGTGGCGCACAGGTGTGCTCTCCCAGCGAGATACTCCGGGAGGTGAAGCTGCACGTTGGGCGTTTGTTTACGGCCACCGCTATTTTTGCGGTTATTGTCGCAGTCCAAACTTTACTCAACCGGCTTATGAGTACCCAATTGTTGTTCGCATTCCAACCGATGCAAAACCAGGAGAATACTTGGGCTATGCAGCTGCATTGTTAGATTATCTGGTCAGAGCAGCTTACCTTTACCCAGATGTCGCTACACCTGAGATAGCGACATACCTAGCCCAATATCGAGTTATGCTCATCGGGCAGGAACTTCCTACAGAAGAGGTGCGTGCCAACTGGGTTGTAAGTATTCAGCCAAATGTTCTTCCGGCGATTGAGCAAATCTTTCCTGAACTTTTGGAAGGAAAAGGGGGGCAAGCCGTGCCGACTCCGCTGTACTTAACCGATGTCAACCCGGACCTGCTTTCTGAAGGGAAATTGCGCATGGCGCAAGAGGTTTTGGAAGGCTTGCAAAAAGGCATCATTTGGACAGGAGTGAATCCGTAAATAGCATGGTTTGTGGAAACAGATGAGCCTGGTGGTGCTCGTTTTACCTGGCTCTTAGCAGTAAAGTGAGTCTTTATGAGGTAAACTTTGGGAAACCGAGGCCATGACCAAGCGCAAATACACGAATCGTCGTTATCTGGACGCTCTCGCCGAACGTGTTCTCATCTTCGATGGGGCAATGGGCACAAACTTGCAGAAACAAAATCTCACTGCTGAACACTTCGGCGGAGAACAGTACAATGGCTGTAATGACTACCTGGTGATTTCTTACCCTCAAGCCGTTGAAAAAATCCATCGCTCATTTTTGGAAGTGGGGGTAGATGTCATTGAGACGAACACGTTTCGTTCCAATCGAATCACCCTAGCCGAATATCAATTGCAGAAGCGCGTCATCGAAATCAACGAAGCAGCAGCGCAGCTGGCAAGACGGCTTGCCGATGAATATGCCGAAAAGACGGGGCAACCTCGCTTTGTGGCCGGTTCGATCGGCCCGAGTGGTAAACTTCCTTCCTCCGATGATCCGGAACTCTCCAACATTTCCTTCGATGAACTGGCAGATGTCTTCCGAGAGCAAGCCGTCGGCCTGATACGCGGCGGGGTGGATGTCGTCCTCATCGAGACGTCCCAGGACATCCTGGAAGTGAAAGCCGCCATTCACGGTATCCTGCGTGCTTTTGAGGAGACCGGCGTCTGGCTTCCGATTCAAGCGCAGGTGACGCTTGATACCAACGGACGGATGCTACTTGGCACCGACATCGAAGCCGCGCTGACCATCCTGGAAGGGCTGCCGATCGATGTCATCGGCTTGAACTGCTCCACCGGTCCCGAACACATGCGCGAGCCGATTCGCATTCTGGGAGAGAGTTCGCGCCTGCCGGTTTCGTGCATTCCGAATGCTGGTCTGCCGCTCAACGTAGATGGACAGGCCGTCTATCCGCTCGAACCGGAGCCGTTCGCCGAGATGCTTTTCGAGTTCGTGGAAAAACACAAGATTTCGGTGGTCGGCGGGTGTTGCGGCACCACACCGGCGCACCTGCAGCGGCTGGTGGAAAAATTGCATGGACATCCCCATCCGCCGCGTCCCACCCTCCATCTGCCGCGCCTGGCCTCGGGTGTGCGCGCTTACGATATGCGCCAGGACCCACCACCATTCCTCATCGGCGAACGTCTCAACGCTCAGGGTAGCCGAGCCTTCAAACGTCTGCTCTTAGCCGAGGATTGGGATGGTATTCTAGCGATCGCCCAAGAACAAGTAGCAAATGGCGCTCATGGGCTAGATATTTGTGTCGCCGTGACCGAACGCGCCGATGAACCATATCTTATGCGTCAGGTCATACGAAAACTGGTTACAGCCGGCATCGAACTGCCGTTGGTCATCGATACGACCGAGTTGGAGGTTCTTGAAATAGCGCTCAAAACTGCCCCGGGACGTTGTCTTATCAATTCGACACACTTCGAGGGCGGACGCACCAAAGCCGATAAAGTCTTTCAACGAGCAAAAGAACACAACGCTGCTGTCATCATCCTGACGATTGACGAACAAGGCATGGCAAAGACGCGCGAGCGCAAGCTGGAAGTTGCTAAGCGTATCTACGATGTAGCTGTAAACGAACACGGCTTATCACCCTCCGACCTGGTTTTCGATGCTCTGACTTTCACGCTTGCCACCGGAGACCCGGAATTCGCCAATTCGGCCATCGAAACCATTGAGGGCATTCGCCTCATCAAACAACACTTGCCTGGAGTGTTGACTTCGCTTGGGGTCTCGAATCTATCGTTTGGGTTAGCGCCGCACGCCCGCCCGACGCTGAACTCGGTGATGCTCTATCACTGCGTGCAGGCCGGCCTGGATATGGCTATCGTCAACCCGGCGCACGTCACGCCGTATGCTGAAATCTCCACCGAGGAGCGCGAACTGGCCGAGGACCTCATCTTCAACCGCCGCCCAGACGCACTCCAGCGCTACATTGAATATTTTGAGGGTCGTAAGGGCAGCGTCCAGAAACAACAGGTCGACCCTACTGAAGGGATGACGCCGGCCCAACGCATTTACTGGCGTATCGTGGCGCGGCATAAGGAAAATATCGAGGCGGATATTGATGCGTTGATAGAGGA
>JANWWB010000044.1 GCA_025056515.1 Anaerolineales bacterium | reverse complement strand
TGTTTATGCGCTGACACTCGGGTTCATGATGATGTACATGGCGCAAGCGGCGATTGCGCAATCAGCAGCGACTGCGGCTTTGCCGGTCTTCTCGGCGCAGTATGCGCTTGGTAAGTTGGACGACCTGCGCAGCACCCTGCTCGGAGTCTTACGTGCTGAGATCCTGCTCTCGCTTCCGGCAACGGCAGGGTTGATTTTGCTTGGTGAGCCGATTATTCGCTTTTTGTATGAACGCGGCGAGTTCACGCCCCGAACAACAGAAATGGTCGCCTGGGCGCTGGCCTGGTATGCTACTGGTCTGCTCTTTCACTCGGTGCTAGAAGTGCTGGTGCGCGTCTACTATGCCATGCATGATACCAAGACACCGGTCTTGGTGGGGACGACAGCGATGATGCTCTCGATTGGCTTGAGTGTTTTGTTTTCGCATTTGTTTGAGCAAGCAGGTTGGATGCCGCATGGTGGTTTGGCGTTGGCCGTATCGGTTTCCACGGCTTTGGAAACCGGTACTTTGTTCGTGATTCTGCACAGGAAGCTGCCTGGGCTGGATTCTCGCCTGGTGGGCAGTCTGGTAGCAGGGGGGACAGGCACACTAGGGATGTCGCTCGCCCTATTGGGATGGCAGCAAGTCATCCGGTCCGCACCTGCTGCTTGGGTTGCCTTGGGCGGCGTAGGGTTAGGAGCGTCCATCTATTTCTTGTTGCTTTTCTTTCTCAAGGTCCCAGAAGCGCGACTCGTGGTTGACTATTTCAAACGTTTGGTCACTCGCCCTGGTAAACCTGATGCCTAATTTTGTTTGGAAGCGCGATGCTCCTCCAAACGATGTTCTGCTTCTATAATCGCTGAGCGCAATTCTTGGTTGCTTTCGGCAGTTGCAATTCCCAAGGATAGATGGAGTGTCGTTTGAGGATGAGTGGCATTGTAGAGATCTAGTTTGCGTTGGATGCGGAGCAACAACGCATCCGCAGAGATGGCAGCCATTTCTGGCAGTAGAATGGCAAACTTATCACCGCCTATACGAGCAACGATATCCTCTGTACGAAAACAGGACTTGAGGAGTTCTGCAGCACTGCGGATCAAAGCATCGCCCGTTTGAAAGCCGCGCGTCTGGTTGACCTTTTTGAGTCCATCGATGTCTGCCAAAATAATCGTCACTGGGAAGCGACGCCCCCGCTCCAGACGCGCCAACTCTTCGTAGTAGTACGAGCGGTTGTAGAGGCCGGTCAACGGGTCGTGCGTTCTTAGGTAGGCGACCCGCTCCTCGGCTAGGCGACCTGAGGTGATATCCTCGGCTACACCCAAGATTTTGGAGACTTTTCCATCAGGAGAACGTTCAAACGGGGTTTCGCGCACGGCAATCCAGTGCCATTCACCGTAGGCATGGCGGAAACGATACTCGGTCTCTAAGATTTCGCCATCTGTCGCTTGACGGCAACGTTGATAGTGTTCTAGCGTTCGTTCCACATCTTGGGAATATAACAAATCCCGAAGTCTATCGGTCGACATATTCACCAGCTGCTCAATGGGATAACCCAGAAAAGTCGGCATGGCGCGGTTCAGGACTTCTAGGCGGCCGCGTTCAAAGTCATAGATGTAGATGGGGGTGTTGATTGTCAGGAATATATGTTCGAGCAGCCGATTTTTCTTCTCGAGTTCGACGTGTTGAACATCCTGCTTGTCTTTCAAAGATGGGGATGGATGCGACATATAGCTCTCTCTTTCCTTATGGTTTCCAGAGCAGCCAAACACCATGCGCGACAACAATTCCTAGCAAGACGCCGCCTGCCGCTTCTAAAGGCGTATGGCCGATGACCTCACGCAATTGTTGTTCTGAAATGGGATGACCACGGAGAAGTTCTTGCACTAAGACATTGATTTTTTGCGCATGCATGCCCGCTTGGCGACGTACACCGGCTGCATCGTAGACCACAATCATTGCAATCGCAACGGCTAAAGCAAATAGGGGCGTATCAAAGCCATGGTGCAAGCCGATCGCAATCGCTGTGGCAGTGATCAGCGCCGAATGCGAGCTGGGCATCCCACCAGCGGCAAAAAACAGCCCCCATTTCCAGTGCCGATAACGCAAATAATCCAGCGGAATCTTGAGCGTTTGCGCAAGCAACCACGCGGCAATTCCACTCCACAAGACCGGATTGGCAAGAAGGGCTTTCATGGTCGTTCTATTCTTCTAAGCCAACCAAGTTTTCGCCGTTCAGGCGTCGTATCTTCAGTTCTGCTTGTTCCAAGAGCGCAGCGCAATGACGCACCAGTACCTGCCCTCGTTCGAACAGGATGGTCGTCTGTTCCAAGGTCAATTGTCCGCTTTCCAGGGCTGTAATGATGGATTCTAGTTCGGCAAAGGCCTCTTCATAGCTTAGGGTTTCAATGGGTCTATCATCGGCCATGGGGTTCTCCCATCACTTGGGCATAGAACTCACCGTCACGGACTTGAATGCGTAGGATTTCACCTGCCGGCGCATCGGTCATCGTACTGACCAGGCGTCCGTCTGTCTTGCGCCAGACGATAGCATAGCCGCGCTGCAAAACGGCCAGAGGGTCTAGCGCTCGTAAACGGTTCTCGCTGCCTTGTAGGCGGGTAGACATTAAGTGTAGACGATGACGATAGGCGATCAACAATCGGAAGTTGACATGATCCAAGCGCTGGCGTTCGTTCTGCAACCGTTTGTCTGGCGAGAGCAAATTCAGACGAGATTGCAACCATTCGAGGCCACTGCGCCGCTGTTGTAGGGCTGTCAGCCAGAAGCGAACTAACAGCTGATTTGTCTGTCCTAGTTCGGCGCGTAAGTCGTAGATGGTGTAAGGTGTAGCTAACTCGGCGGCGGCTGTGGGGGTTGGAGCGCGCAGATCGGCAGCAAAATCCACCAGGGTAAAATCTGTCTCGTGTCCTACCCCGGTGATGACCGGCGCCGGTGAGGCAGCCACTGCTCGCACAACTCGCTCGTCATTGAATGCCCAGAGATCTTCGATGGAACCGCCGCCGCGTGCCAAGAGAATAACATCCGGCCGCGCAATTCGATTGAGTCTTTCTAGGGCTTGGACAATTGCTACCGGTGCTTCTTCTCCCTGGACGGGGGTGGGGGATAGAACGACTTCGGCCAATGGATACCGACGACGTAGGATATTCAGCATATCTTGTAGAGCCGCTCCGGTAGGGGAGGTAACGATCCCGATCCGTTGCGGCAATCGCGGGATAAGACGTTTGCGCGCCGCGTCGAATAAACCCTCGGCTTCTAATAAAGCCTTGCGCCGTAGGAACTCGGCATATAGTGCTCCCTCGCCCAGGGGTTGGAGCGTATCGACATAGAGTTGATACTGTCCCCCGGCCTCGTAGACGCTCAAATTTCCATGTGCTTCTACCTGCATGCCGTCCACAGGTTTGAAGTGGAGCCGCGCGGCATCTGGACGCCACATTACGCAGCGGAGTTGGGCGCCGGCATCCTTGAGCGTAAAATATACATGACCAGAGGTCGGGCGAGAAAAGTTGGAGAGTTCTCCTTCCACCCAAATGCCTTGAAGGTCCGGGGTGGAATCAAGCAATAACCGCAGTTGGCGTGTCAGAGCGCTGACTGTGTAACGAGGCGATGGGTCGAATAGATTCGGTTGCATTCTCTTTAGAGCATAACCGGATTGGCAAGGAATGTCAACCTGCCAAACAAGGAGGACAACTCGTACGAGCTGTCCTCCCGAGTTTGAGATTGGAACGATCTCCAATAGACACTCTTTTTGTCAACAAAATCAAGCTCTGAATGTCCCGGGTATAGGCCGGTGTGCGTGCGAGGTCTTAGCGTTTTTTGAACTTCTCACGGACCGCTTGTACAGTAGAAACGATGTTCCTCGCCAGCGCTCATCGTTCCAGAAGTACTAGCGCCTCCACAACCCGATGCCGTGAACGAGTACATTCCTGGGCAAATCTGAAGGGTGTGATAACCGGGTGCTAACCAGAAGGAGAACCTTGTCACGCCGCTTAAATTCAGACTGATGTAACCGCCGGTGTCGTTTTGAATATACAGCGGTGCTGTCTCTGTGCAGGGAGGAGTAGCAGTGTAATAAACCGGTGCACGGGTGCGCGTGGGCGTGCGAGTGAGGGTGAAAGTGGCCGTTGGAGTCGGTCGGATCGGCTTGAAGTAGTAGGTATAGATGTATTGGTGAGGCTCATACTTGTCCCAGCCATCGAAGATCGGTTCAGTGATCTGTAGGCCGATTTTTACAATGTGATTCTCAAATTCTTTCCATGCTTGCAAAACGCCGGCGATCCCGTAACAATGAGCCTCTCCCGTAGGCAGGGCAACAGTGTAGTATCCCTGGGCCAGCGAGGAAAGGTATGAGTACCCATCAATGGTGAAAACAAATTGGATGGAAGCCAGATTTCCATCCAGAATTTCTTTGGTCGAAGCGCACCAGCCAGATCCGAGATAAATTTGCTCGGTATAACTAAACTCTATTGGGTACTCGATATTTGCTTGTAGATCTTCGGTATCGGGCAGAAGCTCCTCAGGTGTCTTAGCTTCCAAACAGATGTCGGATATATTCCCCTCAAACGGACAAGCCACGATTTGAACAGGAGGCAACGGTGTGGGCGTAAACGTGCTGGTGAAGGTGGGAGTGTAGGTTAGGGTGGGTGTCAGACTGGGTGTAGGGGTTGGGGTAGAAAAGAATCGAAGTGCTGGTGTCGAGCAAGCTAAAGCCGCAAGCAGAAATAACAGTAGTCCCCCCGCCAAACATACGAAACGCTTGTTTTTCATTTGGGCCTCCCGAAAACAAAAAAATACCTCCACGTCGGCTATTCTGGTCACCTCCTCTGCCTGTTTGTTTGCTTAATCTTTATCCGAAGATTCGCAGAAGCGAAAGCAAACCGAAAGAACCGGCGTGAAAGGTAAGTTGGTACAGAATATCCTTATAATCAAATTTTAATGATTGTGAGAAATTTTACAAGCAGGAATCTTGTACTATACTATCTGCTAATCTGATTCTTTTCACTTCTCCCCTCAAACGCTTCTACCACTACTCCATTACGCCTCAACACCCCCTCGTACTCTTCCCCTGCACTGACCGGCAACCAACCATCCATCACAAACGGCGGCGTGCCTTCGGCAGGCAGCCAGACGCCGTTGAACTTACGGGCGATGTGGACATGCGTGCCGGTCGAAATCCCGCCCTCACAGGAGGGATGACCAATCGGTTCGCCGGCGCGCACGAACGCGCCGACCTGAGCGCGGTCGCGCGTTTCAATATGCATGTAAACAATGACCCAACCACTACCCTCGTTGCCATCCAGGTCGAGGTCGAGCGCTACCACGCCATCTCCGCTCCGCACGACCAAACCATCGGCCACTGCTGTTACCCAGGCATCAACAGGCACACAGCCATAGGCATCGCCAGGGGGCTTTTTCGATACCTATTACTTGCTGTTTGGGTATCCTTTTGATTACGCCATCGAACCGCTTGTACCTCCCAACCTACTCCAACCGCTTTTACGTTTGCCTTTTGCCAGCGGCGAAGTCTGGTCTTTCACCGGCGCGCCACACGTCTCTTGGGATGCCGGAACGCCCTG
>JANWWB010000027.1 GCA_025056515.1 Anaerolineales bacterium | reverse complement strand
AAGGGCGTTGTGGAACTCAGGGTTGGGGAACTCTATCGTCGCAACGGGCTGATCCGTCGCTTGGTGGATGGACAGTATCAGCGCAATGATTTCGAGCTACGTCCTGGGACCTTTCGCGTGCGTGGCGATACGATTGAAATTGTACCTGCGTATGCGGATCGCCTGGGCTACCGTATCACCTTTTTTGGGGATGAAGTAGAGCGGATCTTGGAGTTTTCCCCGCTTACGGGCGAAATTTTGTCCGAGCTAGAACAGGTCAGCATTTATCCGGCTAAACATTACTTGACCAACGAAGAACGCCTTAGGGAAGCTATTCGCAACATCGAAGCTGAGTTGGAAGAGCGGGTAGCCTTTTTTAGGGCGCAAGGAAAACTGCTCGAAGCCCAACGTCTGGAGCAGCGCACGCGTTACGATTTGGAAATGCTGCGCGAGGTGGGCTATTGTTCTGGTATTGAAAACTATTCACGGCATTTAGACATGCGCCCGCCCGGCTCTCATCCCTGGACCCTACTGGATTTTATGCCCGGCGAGTACTTGCTCATCATTGACGAGTCGCATATGACTGTGCCGCAGATTCGCGGGATGTATAATGGCGATCGCTCGCGCAAAGAAATTTTAGTCGAGTATGGTTTTCGCTTGCCTTCGGCGTTGGATAATCGTCCATTGACCTTTGAAGAATTTGAGCAAGCAATGGGGTATACGATTTACACCTCGGCTACACCTGGCCCCTACGAGTTAGAGCGTGCCGATCAGGTGGTGGAACAAATCATCCGTCCGACCGGCTTGGTGGACCCCGAGGTGGAAGTTCGGCCGACCCGTGGTCAAATTGATGACCTGGTGGCTGAAATCCGCGCCCGCGTTGAGCGCGGCGAACGGGCTTTGGTGACTACTCTCACCAAACGGATGGCAGAAGATCTATCACAATATCTCGAAGAGCTTGGGATTAAGGTTCATTATCTGCATTCCGAAATCGAGACCATCGAGCGCGTCAGTATTCTGCGCGACCTAAGGCTGGGCGTCTTTGATGTGGTAGTAGGAATTAACTTGCTGCGCGAAGGACTCGATTTGCCCGAGGTCTCTTTGGTCGCGATTCTGGATGCCGATAAGGAGGGTTTCCTGCGATCCGAGACGGCGCTGATACAAACAATCGGTCGAGCTGCGCGTCATGTGAACGGCCATGTCATTATGTATGCCGACCGCATTACGGAGGCGATGCGTCGTGCAATCGATGAGACCAACCGTCGCCGCGCCAAACAATTGAAATATAACCAGGAGCATGGCATCACACCAGTGAGTGTACGCAAGGCCATTCGTGACTTGACCGATCAGCTAACGCCGTCGGCTGTTGCTGAAGCGCGCGGCGAATATCGGGTTAGCAAGCGGCAAGAAGCGACCACACGCGCCGAATTACAGCGCCTGATTGTCGAAATCGAAAAAGAGATGAAAGAAGCGGCCAAGAACTTGGAATTCGAACGCGCCGCGGCCTTGCGAGATGAAATGTTCGAGCTTAAAGCTATTTTGGCCGAAGACGAGAGTCTCAAACCTTGGGAGCGCATGAAGTTGCTATCAGGAGAAGAATAAGGGGGAAATTTGAGAGAGAACATAAGAAAGCCTGCAAAGCGCCCGCGAAGGTGTGGAACGTCTAAAGTAATCTACTCCTAGAGATCGGTTTGTCCCTGAAAGAAGATTGCCCATCCGAGCTTCAGGAGCTTGGGCTTTGCCTTCTTGCTTCGTCTCGACAGCATTCCCCTATCAACGATGCTGGATAATCAAGACATGGAGACTACAGCGCCCTAGGTTCATGAGCTTCTGCTGCGAACTGCACAGCTTCTTGCTGCTACATCGGAAATGATCAAGGGCTTCTCGGACGATGGAGGCCTTTACGGAATCTTTACGCAACTTTGTTACAATCCATATGTAATAGAGAGCTATTGGTCAAATCTCTTGTTGTCCTGTGGGTCTATGAATGGATTTGGTGGAGTGCGATATGCCCAAAATCCTCGTTGTAGACGATGAACCTAGCATTCTCAACTTGGTTGTTTCTTACTTGAAGGCAGAGGGCTACGAAGTCTATTCTGCTTCCGATGGTCTCACGGCTTTGAAGGCGGCCAAAGCTTACCGGCCCGAGGTGATCATTCTTGATATCATGTTGCCGGGATTGGATGGGTTAGAGGTGCTGGCGCGTTTACGTCGAGAGTCGGATGTGTATGTTATTCTACTTACCGCTCGCACCGAGGAGACCGATAAAATTGTGGGACTGTCGGTCGGGGCTGATGATTACGTCACCAAGCCGTTCAGTCCGCGCGAGTTGGTGGCGCGTGTTAAAGCTGCGCTGCGCCGTCTGCAGCCCAAAGACCATGAAAGTCCTCTTAAAGGCGTTCTCGCCTTTCGCCATGTGGTTATTGATCAAGATGCGCGCACGGTCACGGCGAATGGCGCTCCTGTCACCTTGACGGC
>JANWWB010000433.1 GCA_025056515.1 Anaerolineales bacterium | reverse complement strand
AGGAGGCGGGGCATCGGCAAAGAGCGCCTGCGCCAGACTTCGGCGTATGGCCAAAGTGAGACCGTTTTCATCCACTTGCGCTGTCTCCTCGGTGACCAAAGGCGCCAAGCGCAACGTGGCTGCGCGCGCTAAATGGGTGGGGTCGTCGAGAGGCAAGAATTGGAGCCGATAGCTGGACTGTACCTCGCCGGCGGCCGCATAGACGAAGGAACTTCCCGGTAATCTGAATCCCCGTGCTGCTTGCCGACTCAAGGCGAGCGCTTGCTCTGCAGGTTGGCTGTAGGCTACCTCGGGGAGGATGAGCAAGCCGCGTTCGGCCAGATTGCGGATTTTTCCTAAGCCACCGACATATTCGAGCGCTGCTAGGCTGGCCGGGTTTTTGACATCCAACAAGACCACCGGCAGTTGATGGAACTGTGAAGCCTCGAGCAGATGCCGCAGTCCGTGCCGTCCGCCGCGCGGACCGGTATGAGCGCCGTCCCAGCGTCGCAATGCTTGTGCCGGGGTGTAGGCATGGAAGACATCGGAAAAGACTAGTAGGACGGGAGCGCGACGGGTGGGTGGTAAGGCGTCCGAACGAATCGGGTCAGTTCGATCGGCAACGCTAGGTTGGTTGACCGGCGAAACAAAAGCTTGGATGGTGAAGGGAGAGAAAATCAAGTGGCGATTTAGCCGAATAATCACGATATCCAGCCAGGGGTCGCGAACGATGCGGGGACGGAGCCGACTTGGCGGAGAAACAGTCGGCAGATCATTTGCTGGGAAGGTCAGGTGCAGCGTTTCAAGGGGCGTGGACAGGATGAGGAGCAGGTCGTAGTCGGGATGGAGGGGGATGTCGAGGAAATCGAGGCGGATTTCGAGGTCTGCGCCTCGTTGGCGAAGGTAGAGCGCTAGGAGTTCTGTGGAGGGGCTAGGTGCGTCTAGAGGGTCGAGCAAGCGCAAAGTCTCTGGCCTCCAGCCGGGAGGCAAAGGCCGGGCTTGGCAAGCCGGGAGCAGCAAAAGGCTAAGCAGCAAGAGGACAAATACAGGGCGCATATCAGTCTGATGAGGAGGATAGGGGTAATGGCGATTCTTCTGGCGAGGCTCCAGCGCAACCGAGAAGTTTATATAGCCGGATGGGTGTGTTGCGACCGCGTAGGAATTGTTCGCCCAGGTCTTCGCATTCAAACTGTTCATTCAATTGCTTGACCACCGATTCGCTGAGCAAAATCGGCCAACCGAAACGTTTGGTCTCTTCCTGGATGCGGGAGGCTAGGTTGACGTTATCGCCAATCACCGTATAACTGATACGCTGCTTGGAGCCAATCAAGCCGACAAAGACCTCGCCGCTGTGAATACCAATGCCGATTTCTAAGTGTCGGCGGAGCACGCCGGCTTCTTGCCAGCCTTGATTGAGGCGCGCCAATTCTCGCTGCATCTCGAGGGCGGCTTGTACCGCTCGGCAAGCATGGTCGGGATAGATAACCGGTTCGCCAAAGAAGGCGATGATGGCATCACCTTCGTATTTGTCAACTGTGCCGCCGTGTCGATGGATGACCGAGGTCATGGCTTCAAGATACTGATTGAGCAAATGGACCAACGCTTCGGGCGACATAGTTTCTGAAAGAGTTGTAAAGCCGCGAATATCCGAAAAAAGGATGGTGAGTTCGGCACGCTTGTTAAGCGCATTCCAGTCGCGGTTGCGTAGCAATTGTTCCACCATCTCTGGTGAGAGAAAGCGACTAAAGAGCGTACGAATGCGTTGTTTTTCCCGCTCTTGACTCACCGATCGCTCGATGAATTGTCCGCCGGCGCCGAGGAAGAGCATGGTCAACGGTGCGATGAGAGGAAGATACCAACGGACTGTCAGAAACAGGAGAAAACTCATGAGAAGATAGGCTAACCCTGTTCCAAGCCACGCTCCAATGGCGAACCAGATGTGTTGCATTCTCCCGATGCGATTGGCAAGGATGGCCAGCAAGACAATCAGCAGAAGAGTCATCCAAGGGGGAAGGAGGTGCAAATACTCTCCTTCCAAGACCATGTTCAAGACGTTGGCCACAATTTCAACCCCTGCCATCGGTCGAGAGGGGGCATAGGGGGTGGGATAGACATCGTGCAAAGTCAAACTCGTGGCGCCAATCAACACGATTTTGTCTTGGAAGACGTGTGGGTCAATCAGTCCATCGGCGACATCGGCTGCTGGATAAGTCGGGTAGTATCCTGGCGGGCCGGCGTAGTTGATCAGCAGGCGGCCAGCTGCCAGCGGAACTTGCTGACCGTTGAAATGCAATCCCTGTTTGCTAAGTTGTGGGGGCGATTGTTCCAACAGAAGTGATGCCATCTCGAACGCCCAATGATAATAGACTTGCTCATCAAACCGATCGAAAGGCTGAACGCTGCGTACAATCGCATCTGCATCGGTATAAATACCGGTTAAACCAAGCCGGTCGAATTGTGAGCGATAGAGGGAGAGCGGTTGTTTCAACGTTCGGCTTTGGGAGGACTCGTCCTGAAAAATCTGCAAAACACCGACGGTCGCTTGAGCTTCCTCCAGCGCCTGAGCTAGGAGTAAATCGCCTTTGTCCTCATCGGCCTCGAAGAGGAAGATGTCTATCCCTATCAAGCGCGGCTTGGCGCGATTCAACTCGCGGATGATTTGTGCTAGGTAAGCGCGCGGCCAGGGCCAGTCGTATCCGGTCCAGTGGAGTGAAAAATCGTCAATGGCGACAATCACAATGTCTGTCTGCAAGGGTCGGACGCCGCGCAACCGCATGAGGAAATCCCGTCCGGCTAGTTCCAGACGTTGAAGTGGCGTCGCCTGTCCAAAGGCATCCAGCAGGACGGCGAAGATGAGCGAGATGGCAATTAGGCTCAACCACAACAGCCGGAAGGAAATCTGTTGGCTCATAGGGGGTATTATAAAACAGTCTGGGTGAATTTCATCTACCAGGCCTCAAAGAGTTTTGACCGCATACGTTCCTGCGAGCGTGTCTTGACAGGGTGTGCTTTACTTCAATCAATCAATATTTCGAGACCAGGGTGATGAAGGCAGGAAAGACATAGGGTGTGTTGGATAGAGTGCTTTTCCTGGGCAGGGCAACCCTTGAACGTGGTACAATCTCACCGTGCTCAAACGTTGGCAATTTTGGGTTGGCCTGGTCATCAGTATTCTTTTCCTCTTCTTGGCCTTGCGCGGGCTGAAACTGGATGACTTCTGGCAAGCGGTGAAAACCGCCGATTATGGCTGGATTCTCCCCGGAGTCGCTGTCTATTTCGTTGCGGTGTGGGCGCGCGCTTGGCGCTGGCACTATTTGCTTGGACCGATCAAGAACATTCCTACCCGGACAATGTTTCCGGTGACGTGCATCGGCTATATGGGCAACAACATCTACCCAGCGCGCGCCGGCGAGGTGTTGCGCGCTGTCATCCTGAAGCGGCGCGAGGGCGTCTCGGTCTCAGCTTCACTGGCCACGATTATCGTTGAGCGCATTTTCGATGGCGTGGTGATGTTGGGCTTCGTCTTCCTGAACTTGCCCGAATTAGCCAAACTGGCTGCAGCGGATTCCGGTTTTGTAGGCAATCTACAAGCTCTCTCGCTTTGGGGGGCAGGAATCTTTGCTGCTGCGTTGCTGGTTTTCTTGTTGGCGGCTATGTTCCCGCAGAGAACGGCATGTTTCGGCCATTGGTTGATTGATCATCTGTTGCCCAAGCGACTGCGTGAGAAGACTGCTACCATGATGCACAAATTCCTCACCGGCTTGGCCTCGCTGCGCTCGCCGTTTAATGCCTTGATGGTCTTCCTGACCTCGGTGTTCATCTGGCTGCTGGAGACAGGCAAGTATTGGTTTGTCATGCACGCTTTCGACTTTGAGGTCAGTTTCTTTGCTCTGATGTTGATGAACGGCGTAGTGAACCTGGCCACGACCATCCCCTCTGCGCCTGGGTATATCGGCACGTTTGATGCGCCGGGCATTGCTGTGCTGGCAGCCTATGGCGTCCCACAGTCTGTTGCCGCGGGCTATACGCTTGTGTTACATGTGGCGCTCTGGGTACCGATTACCGTCCTGGGCGCCTATTATTTGGCGCGCGAGGGCATTCGGTGGAACGATTCGCTACGGGCGGAAACGTAGAATGACCATCCAGGATGTCTATCTGACCGATAAACGCGCGGCGAGGAAGAACGTTTAGAAGCAGTGAAGGAGCCCTTTAGACGGGATGGATCAAGTCTTCTGCCTTTAAACCTTTGCACAACTCGGATCATCCTGTTGCTTGACAAAATTTAGATTGTATTCCATAATGGTTGCAAAACGATACCGTTTTGGAGGCAGCCATGGTTGCCATCACTCTCAAGAATCTTCCCCCTGAAGTGTATGAGCGCGTCAAGCAAAGCGCCCGAGCCAATCGACGCAGTATTAACCGCGAGCTGATTGCGATCATCGAGCAAGCTGTCTTACCACGCTCTCTCGATGTCCATGAGACGCTTGAGCGCACCCGTCGTATCCGCGACTTGACTGCTGCATATCGATTCACGGATGAAGAAATTACCCGCTTGAAGAACGAGGGGCGGCGATGATTGTGGTGGATACCAATGTGATTGTCCACCTGCACCTGACAACCGACCATTCGCAGCAGGCTTGTGCTTTGTTAGAACGAGATCCCGACTGGGCAGCGCCGCTTTTATGGCGCAGCGAGTTCTGTAATGTGCTGGCGGGATTTTTGCGAAAAGGGATTCTCTCGCAGGAGCAGGCGCAGCAAATTCTCAACGAAGCCCAACGGACCATGCACGGGCGCGAGTTTATGGTCTCGGCTCAGCGCGTGCTGGACTTGACGGCTGCGAGCAATTGCAGCGCTTACGATTGTGAGTTCATCGCCTTGGCGCAGGATTTGGGTGTCAAAGTCGTGACGACCAATAGGCAGATTCTGAACAATTTTCCTACCGTTGCGCTTGGATTAGATGCTTTTACCTGATTTCTGTGATGGATTTGGTCTCAAGCGGGCTTGCCAGGCTAGGCAGGCCGGAAAGCGCTGAGCCAAGACAATCGGTTACAGAGAGGCATCAAGCGTGCCTATAGGAGTAGAACATGAAAATTGCCATCATCGGCGCCGGATTCGGTGGATTGGCGGCCGCATGGGACCTGCGCCGCGCCGGCCATCAGGTCGTCATCTATGAGGCGGCGGATTATGTCGGTGGGCTGGCAAGCGGTTTCAAAGAACCGCACTGGGAGTGGTCGGTGGAGAAGTTCTATCACCATTGGTTTGCCAGCGACCGCCATATCCTTGGTCTGATTCGTGAACTGGGCTGGGAGGATAAAGTCCTCTTCCCGCGCCCGTTGACGGTGATGTACCATGAAGGAAAATTTTATCCCTTCGATTCGGTCCTCAAGGCGTTGTTGTTCCCTGGCTTGGGCTGGGGGGTGAACAAAGTCCGCTTTGGACTGGTTGGACTGTTCCTGCGTCTGACGAACAATTGGCGCGCTCTCGAAAAACATACTGCCCACGAGTGGATGCGCAAGTGGGCCGGCTCACGCGTCTATGAAATGATGTGGGAGCCGCTCCTGATTGGTAAATTTGGTGAGCGCTACTATCGCCAGGTGACCATGGCCTGGATGTGGGCGCGGCTCAAGGCGCGCACCACTCGCTTAGGGACATTTGAGGGAGGCTTCCAACGCTTTGCCGATTTGTTTGCCGATCGCTTACGTGAGATCGGGGTCGAGATTCGTCTGGAGACGCCGGTCACGCGCGTGGAACGGGAGGCAGGCGCAAGCGGAGTCACGGTTCGCAGCGACCGGGATGAAGTGTATGATCAGGTCCTGGTCACGCTCTCGCCTGAGGCGATGAGCCGCCTCGTTCTGTCTTTACCCGAAGATTATCTCTATGGCTTGCGGCGGATGAAGTCCCTGGGCGCGGTGGTGATGGTATTGGCGTTGAAACACCGTCTGTCTGAAGAGGGATATTACTGGTTCAACTTGCCGAAGCGCGAAGGCTATCCCTTTTTGGCGTTGGTAGAGCATACGAATTTCATCCCCCCAGAGCACTTCGGCGGCGATCACATTGTGTACCTAGGCGATTATCTTGAGCCGGAACATGAGCACTTCCGCTTAAGCCAGGAGGAGTTACTGGCGCGTTTCCTGCCGGTCTTGCCGCGCTTTAACCCGAAATTTGAGCCAAGCTGGGTGCGCAAAGCCTGGTTGTTCCGTACAGCCTATGCACAGCCGGTGCCGCTGGTGAATCACTCGAAGAATATCCCATCTATTCAGACGCCGGTGGAAGGGGTGTACTTGGCCTCGATGAGTCAGGTCTATCCTTGGGACCGTGGGACAAATTTTGCCGTAGAAATCGGCCGTCGCGCCGCCAAGCTGATGATGGAGACCATCCAATGAAGCCTCAAGCTGTGCAAATCAACCATCTCGTTCATCCACCATGCAAAGCACTTGGGCTATTCATGTACTCCGACAGTACCTCGGAGGTACGCGCCCCGTACCAGAAGTTAGAGGCGGATATCCAGGCATTTGATATACGCCTGTCCGTTTCGGCGGCCCGATACGGTTTTTTCCTATCCAAGACTTCGTGTTACCCAGCGCGCACGCGCTGGGCGCGTGTAGCACCAAGGGGACGCTCAGTTTGACTTGACGGCTGATGATGACTTCGCCGAAAGGCCTAGATTACGTCCTTTTGCATGAATTGGTACATACGGAACTTCCTTCACCACTTGCAAGTGTTTTGGGCGCAGCTGGAGGAACTTATGCCCACATAGAAAACGTACCGTGCTAGGCTTAGGAAGAACGAGACAAGGTTGACCCTATCGTTCTGAAATCAAGCCGCCAGAAGGAGAACGGAGAATGCGTGCAAGACGTGCTTTGTTGTATGTCCCCGGCGATGACCAACACAAGATAGAAAAATCGCTCACGTTCGGCGCCGATTGTATCTGCCTGGATATGGAGGATGGCGTAGCCCCCAGCCGCAAAGAGGTAGCGCGCCGTCAGATTGCAGCTGCGTTACGGTCCTTGGACTTCGGAGTCTCCGAACGGACAGCGCGCATCAATCCGGTTGGCTCTGGCCTGGAGCAGGCCGACCTAGAAGCTGTCCTGCCGGCGCGGCCGGATGCGATTGTCCTGCCCAAAGCCGAGACGCCTGACCAAGTTGCATGGGTGGCCGAGCGGCTCGAAGCAGCCGAGTTGCGCTATGGTTGGCCGCTTGGCTCGATTCGTTTGTTGATTGACGTGGAAACGGCGCAAGGGATCATAAATCTTAAAGAGTTGGCCGCCCATCCTCGGTTAGATGCCCTCATTTTCGGCGCTGAAGACTACGCTGTGAGCGTGGGAGCAATGCGCACCCCCGAAGCCTGGGAGGTCTTCACGGCGCGTTCTCTGGTGGTTATGTATGCGCGCGCCTATGGTTTGCAAGCGATTGATATGGTCACAATTGATTATCGCGACCTTGAGCGCGTCCGCCGCGAGGCGCTTTTCGGCGCCCAACTCGGCTATACCGGCAAACAGGTCATTCATCCGGCCCAAGTTGGGCCGGTGCAGGAGGCTTTCACACCGGATGACGAGACCATCCGCAAAGCGCGGGAGTTACTCGAGGCTTTCGAGGCCCAGCAGCGCGCCGGTCGCGGCGCTTTTGGCCTGG
>JANWWB010000401.1 GCA_025056515.1 Anaerolineales bacterium | reverse complement strand
TCGGCCATGTTCAACCCGCTTTTCCTGGTCTATGCGGCGCTGTTTTCGGCCAGTCTGTTCGCCGTGATTCTCGCCCTGGCGACGTTCGATACGCAAACGCTTGCCGCGCGCGTCCGGCCCGGTTTCCCGCATCGCGGCGTGTCCGTCTTCCTCATGGTGGTTGGATTCGGCACGCTCTTGATATGGCTGAGCGAAGTAATCCCGCCGCTCCTGACCGGCGCAGCTCCCTCCCTGATCGGTCCCTATACCACCCTGTTCACGCACGGCTTTGATTCGGCGGTCATCACCCCCGCCGCCGTGCTGACCGGCATCCTGGTCTGGCAGCGCAGGCCGCCCGGCTACCTGCTGGCTGCGCCCATCATGCTCTTCTGCGTCCTGGTTGGCGTGGTGGTGATTGGGCAATCCATCAGCCAGGCGCTGGCCGGGCTGGTTTTCCCCATCCCCGTTTATATCGGCATGGTCGGCTCGTGGGTGGTGATGGGCGGATTTGCCCTGGGACTGACCCGCTCCTTCTTCCGCAACCTGGAGCCGCAATGAGGCCGTTGGCCGCCCTGACCCTGCCGCTCCTGCATTCTGCACGATTGCGCGCCGCGGTTTGCCCTCACCCTCAACCCCTCTCCTGTCGGGAGAGGGGAGTATGCGCAGCGAACATGCTGCATCGCATCGAATGGGGCAATGGCGCGCAAAAAGTCACCGGCCTTGCTGCGTGCTCTATCACCGCAAACCGAATTTCAGCAGTACGATCCACGTCAGACCAATCGTACCGGTATCGTTGTGCGGAGACACTCTCAGAAATCCACTGCAAACAAATTCCGCCATAAGAGAATTGCCGGCGCAACCGTCGAGACAACTCAACGATACTTTTCCAGAAACTGGCTTAACACGCGATTGAACGCTTGGGGGTTGTCCATGTTGGCGCAATGGCCGGCGGCGGGAACGACATATAGTTCGGCCTTCGGCTGACCGGCGCGCCAAGCGTGGGCGTTTTGGAAGATGACGGGCAACTCATGCTCGCCAACCGCGATGAGCAGAGGCTGGGGCAGCGTTCGTTCGGTTTTGTCCAACACCTTTTGCATGCCGGGCATCACACGAAACGAACGGCGGGTGAACTTTTGCGCGGCGCGGTAGAACACCTGCCGTTCGGCCTCGACTACGTTGGTGCTGGCGACGACATATCGGCGGAAGCGTTCCATCGAAAACAGCATCAGGAACAGCCATTTGACCATCTCCCCGCTCTGGGCGCGGGTGATGGCCGAGGTATCGCCAAAGATGCTGTATCCGCCGACGACCGTAACGGTCTTCGCCATCTCTGGGAAGCGGTACGCAAAGTGCTGACCGATGAGCGCGCCGAGCGAAACGCCCACGATGTGCGCCGAGTTGTGTCCCTCCAGGCGGAGAATTTCTGCCAGCAGGTCGGCGGTTTGTTCGATGGTGACATCACCCCTCTGGACTTGCGACTGACCGTGTCCCAGCATATCCAGGGCCAGGACGTGATAGTTTGCGGCAAACGGCTCAATCTGGTGGTGAAAACAGGTGTGGTCGCCAAAGGCCGGATGCAGGAAGACCAGCGCCGGGTTGGCCGGGTCACCTTTCGTGTAATACCACAAGGTCAATTTATCTTTGGAAAGTTGTTTCGTTTGCATGGGAGTACCCCTGGGGAAGGACAAACTGCTGTGAGAGGGAACGCATTTCGTACTCGTACAATCCTGCGCCGTCTGGCCCAAAGGCCGGAATTTGCCGCCCGATTTCGAGTGAGACAATGCCATGTACCCGCGTCCAGATAAGGATGGCAACCGACAGACTGAGCGGGTGATACTCGCCGCCGAACTGTTTCCACGCCTCGAAGGCGGGGAGGAA
>JANWWB010000372.1 GCA_025056515.1 Anaerolineales bacterium | reverse complement strand
CGATGGACCAGAAATTGCGCTTTCGGCGTCTCTTCCGCACGATTTTCTACCTGCCCTCGGTGACCTCCTCGGTGGTCATTTCCTTAATCTTCATCTGGCTCTTTGCCCCACAAGGGATTTTCAACCAAATCACCAAGCTCTCGGTCAACTGGTTGGCCGACCCGCGCACCGCCTTCTACGTGATTATGGGCATGAACATCTTCACCACCAGTGGGACTCTCATGCTCATCTTTCTGGCCGGCTTGCAAGACATTCCGGCCAGCATCTATGAGGCCGCTCAAATTGACGGCGCAAACGGCATCCAGACCTTCTTCTACATCACGATTCCCATGTTGCGACCGGTGATTTTCTTTGTCGTCACGGTAGGCGTCATCGGCTGTTTTCAAGTCTTCGACCAGATTTATGTCATGACTGCCGGTGGTCCGCTCGATAGCACCACAACCATCACCTATCTGATTTACAAATGGGCCTTTCGCGATACCACAATTAAGATGGGGCAGGCAGCTGCACTGGCAGTTATCCTGACGCTCATCATCCTAGGTGTCACGCTCATCCAGCGCCGCATCATCGAAGGGAGCGGCTCCTCGGTAGAACAATGAAAGGCAGGCGCAGATGACTACCTTTCCGCTCTTTCGAACCAAATCGATTGACCGTGATATCCTCTTTGACCGGATTCGTAAGCTCTTTTTCTATGCCATCCTGATTTCTTGGGGTGCGCTCTCCCTGGCGCCGCTTTACTTCACGCTGGTCTTCTCGCTCAAGCCCATCGAGAATGCCTATACTCCACCTATCTGGTGGCCGATTCCTTTTACTCTCGAAAACTATCAGACCATCCTACAGACCTTTGATCTTTTCCCACGCTGGGTGTTCAACAGTGTGTATATCTCGGTGCTGGTGACCATCTTCCGTGTCCTCTTCTGCGCTATGGCAGGTTACGCCTTTGCCCGCATTGCGTTCCCGCTCAAAAACTTCCTGTTCAATTTGCTCCTGATTTCTATGATGATGCCCGGCGTGGTGACGCTCATCCCGTCTTTTCTCATCATCGGCCCAGGCTTGATCCGCGGCGGTCTCCACTTGGGCAATCTGACCATTCCTACCGGTTTCAATCTGATTGACTCGCCTTGGGGTGTTATCGTCCCTGGCATGGCCGATGCCTTCGGCGTCTTTATGATGACCCAATTCTATAAATCGTTCCCGAAGGAGTTGGAAGAAGCGGCGATGATCGATGGCGCCGGACGCTGGGGAATCTTTTTCCGCATCGTCTTGCCCATCAGTCAGACGCAACTCCTGACCTTGGCTCTGCTCACCTTCCAGGGCGCATGGAACAACTTTATGTGGCCGTTGTTGGTCCTGCGCAGTCCGGAGAACTTTACTCTGCCGATTGGCTTGCAGTGGTTCCGTGGTGAGTATTACACCCTGTATTCAGTTGTCTTAGCTGGTTCGCTCTTCAATACCTTGCCCATTCTGATCATTTTCTTCCTCTTCCAACGCTACTTTGTCCGTAGTATTGCGTCGACCGGCTCCAAGGAGGGATAAACACTCGTTGAACAAACGACATGCTTTCTTGCAGTTCATGAGCAAGTGAGCTGACTTCGGGTGCGAGTTTGCCCTCGATGGGAATGACGGTGACTCAAGAAAACATTCTACATCACTCAACCACCATGGATGTATCTGCTATGTGGACAATCACCGAAACACACTTCCGCCCCGAAAAGCAACACCATAAGGAGACCATCTTTACGATTGGTAACGGTTACCTTTCTACCCGCGGAGTCTTTGAGGAAGGGTATCCGGGTGAAAGCCGAGCTACGTTTGTGCATGGCGTTTTTGATGCCGCTCCGGTTGTTTTCACAGAGCTGGTGAATATTCCTGATTGGCTCTCGCTTCAGATTCGACTTGAAGGTGAAACCTTTTCTCTGGCAGAAGGTCGCTTACTTGAATACCGTCGTGAGCTTGATCTAAGTACGGGCGTTCTGACCCGTCGCGTACGTTGGCAATCCCCAGCAGGCCGGGTTGCAACGCTGGTCTTTGAGCGCTTCGCTTCCCTAGCCGATGAGCATTTGCTACTGCTACGCTGTCAGGTTACGCCCGAGTTCGATGGAGAAATCGAATTTCGCTCTGCGCTGAATGGGTGTGTGGATAACCAAGGTTTGGCTCATTGGCGGCTTGTCCGCCAGGGACAAACTGAGGCGGGCGAGGTTTATCTTCAGACGCGCACTCGACAGAGCGGGATTGACCTCGCCTTAGCGATGCGGTTGTTGGGGTCTATACCTGACCGAGCAGACTATTGGGACGCTGAGAATGTTCCGACTGTCCGGTGGATTTTTCCGCTACGCTGCGGCGAGATGGCAACACTCATCAAAGTCGTCGGCATCGCCACTTCACGGGACACTAAAGATCCTTTGGAGTTGGCGTTGGACTCGGTCCGCCGCACGTCTGGTTGGGAGGAAGCGTTTGCTGCCCAGCGACAAGCCTGGCAAGCCGAATGGGAACGTTGCG
>JANWWB010000331.1 GCA_025056515.1 Anaerolineales bacterium | reverse complement strand
GCGCGAGCTGCCGTACCTTGGCCAGTTGCTGTAACCTTCCTGTGGCTGGACATCGCCCACGTATTGCCGGACGCTGCTAACCATGTTGTAGAGACTGTAAGGCGAGGCATCTTTGAGGGTTTGAAAACCATTGCGCCTCTTGCTGTTGTAAAAGGCAACCGGCGCGGTCAACGAACCCTAGGAGGACATGTCATCGGAGCAGGGCGCGCTGGCGGAGAAGTTGGCATGCTGACGGATGATTTCATCACCCCCAGGGAAAGGGACGGTCGTCTGCGGACTCGAAGCGGCTTTCTCCCATTTTCGAGTTCGGTCAGCAGCTGTCAGCCGTAGTAGCTGCAGTAGGTCTACGCCCTGAACCAAGAGATGTTAACCAGCGGGTAATTTTCCCGGCTGGGCTTGACGACGAAGGTTTGTCCATCGAAGGTGAAGCGCAAGGAAGGGTCAGCGAGCGGGATGAGCGGATAGTTGTCCGCGTCAAGGCGAATCTGGTGCTTTTTGCTGTGGAATATGAGCAACTGTACAACGCGTTAACGCGGGTTACTTTGGCTTATCTGCTCTTGGGGTGTGACCGGAGTGGACGTTTTTCGGCGCAAGATTGTCCTCCTGCTGGCGCTTGGTCCCCAGGGCCGTCAATTGGAAATCCTACTTGGCCCCGGCAAATTTCAAAGCCGTTAAAAAACTGCGGCCCCGACGGGATTCGAACCCGCGATCTCGGCCTTGACAGGGCCGCATGTTGACCGCTACACCACGGGACCGTTAGCGGGCGCAAATATACCACACGGCGCGAGAAGCGTCAAGGCGCGCCGCTGCCATACAAAGACGGGTCGGTTGGCGTACGTCCGGAGGGGTCGTAAACGTACACCCAATCTTCAAGGCTTGCCCATTCGTATAGCCAACGAGCATCACCCACTGAGAGGTTGACACAACCATGGCTGCGCGGATAGCCTAATCCGGTGTGCCAATACTGACCATGTAGAGCGCGCTTTTGGTCGAAGTACATCGTCCAGGGGACATCTTGCAGGTAGTAGTAATCAGAGCGATCAGGCTCAAAGGCACCGCTCATGGTTTCGAGTTCTTTTTTCTCGTAAATCTGAAACAGACCCGGACGAGTCCAGAACGGCGCAATCCCGCTCGAGACCAGTGTGGCAAATCGCAGACGATTGTCTTCATACGCGGCTAGGGTTTGTTCTTCGAGGTTGATTTCAATCCAGCGATTACCAGTTACCCCGTCAGGAGGTGTCTGACGTGGCTCAACGCGCGCAACTTTATTGGCTGGTAGCCATTCATCGGGACCGATGAGCAACCAGAGCGCCTCATTCACCGTCTCTTTGCGAAAGATCGATACCACTTGGTAACGGTAATACACTTTTCCGGTTTCGGGCGCATTACGTCCTGGCGCTTGATAAGAAGGGGTTTTTTCTAGGACCCATCCGAAAGCATGACGAGGCGTGGCGCTAAATAGCAATCCTTGAAAGATCGGAATGCTCGTGCGCGATCCATCGGCTGGGATATACGTTCCGTCTCGTAGGAGGTAAAAGCCTCCAGCTTCTGTTTCTACCAATGAACGGTAAGAGACATACAGAAATCCCGCTTCAAGTCGCCGCCAGGGTTGATTAGCAATTGCATCTTGCAGACTAAGAAAAATCGGGGCTCCGCTCTTATTTACCCGGAAGTATTGGTAAGGTAATTCATTCAGAGAGGAGTCGGGCGGATAGGCGGGCAGGGGCAGGAGAGGGTAGATTATTCCTTCCTGCGCTAGTCGGGTCATCTCTTGAGCCGGTCCGCTGACCAGACAATCTTCAGGCGCAAGCGTGTAAATTCCAGGAGGACAGACGACAGCACCCGAAGGAACCTCGGTATGGTTAGCTGAAGACCCCAGAGAAGAATTCACCCATCGGAAAGTGGGCCAAACGAGCATCAAACACAGGAGGAAGGAAGACCATCGTAGCATAAGGGCCTCTTTGAAGCTGAAATTATAGCATGCTTTGCTCTGGCAAAATCCAACCCGAGAATTTTTGAAGCAAAGAGAGTGCTTGAAAACTCTTGTCATTCAGTCATTTCGCCATATAATAGACATAACCTGTTTTATTTGATGATGAAAAGACCCATCGTTTTTCGTGATTAGGCGACATAGCTGTTGACAAGAAACGCTTAATTCGCTCGAGGTCCTATCTCTATCTTAGGAAGTTGCTGTTCCACGGTTGATTACATCGCTTACAAGGGTGACCACAACAGAAGTATCCTTAGTCTGTTTTCTTCAGGAGCCGGTGATGACTGCAACTGAACCGATTATTATTGCTCGAGGCGTAGAAAAGTGGTATGGTCGCTTTCAGGCCTTAAAGGGAATTAACATGGAAGTTCAGAGGGGAGAGGTGATCGTCATTTTTGGCCCTTCTGGTTCTGGAAAATCGACCTTTATCCGCTGTCTCAATCGTCTGGAAG
>JANWWB010000351.1 GCA_025056515.1 Anaerolineales bacterium | reverse complement strand
GGTATTCCTGCCAAAGCAGGTTCTCCCATCAAGGAAGGATAAGAGCCATAGAAAGCATCCGCCTGTAAGGATGCCTGCTTGGCTGTTTCTAGCATTACAGTCAAGATAGCATTGAGGCTTGGGTTGAGATGCTTAATCTGTTCAAGACAAGCTTCGATTAGGGCAGTAGCAGTGAGTTCGCGAGCATAAAGCAAACGCAGTGCCCGAGAGACCGTCAAAGAGGCAAGTTCAACAGCCACAGCACTCTCCTCCTGATAGCAAGAAGGAGAGAGGCAAAGGCTTTCAGCTTCCAGAAGCCTTTGCCTCTTTCCGGGTTAGAACAATCCGATTACCTTACCGGTTTCCAAGTCCAAGTCCACATCATAGAAAGCCGGCCGAGTGGGCAAGCCGGGCATGGTGCGCATTTCGCCCAAAAGGGGATACAGGAAGCCGGCCCCGACGCTGGCACGTATATCGCGCACCGTCACCCGGAAGCCACGCGGCGCACCCTTCACAGCTGGGTCGGTAGTAAAGGAGAGATGAGTCTTGGCCATGCAAATCGGGAGTTTATCGAAACCAAGACGAGTGTAGAGTTCAATCCGAGCATCGGCTTCAGGCGTATAATCCACACCGTCGGCTCGATAAATTTCCCGGGCAATCGTCTCGATTTTTTCCTTGATGCTCATCTCAAGTGGATACAGGAAGCGGAAGTTGCTAGGCTGTTCGGCTGCACGCACAACAGCCTCGGCTAAGGCTACAGCTCCTGCACCACCGTCCATCCAGTGCGTACTGACAACTGCATCGACTGCGCCGGCTTCGAGCGCTGTTTGACGAATGAGTTCAGCCTCGGCTGGTGTGTCGGTGGCAAAAGAATTAATGGCCACAACCACATTCACGCCGAATTTGCGGGCATTCTCAATGTGTTGAACGAGATTAGGCAAACCTTTCCGCAACAGATCAAGATTTTCCTCGGTATAGGCCGGCGCCAAGGGACGACCAGCAACCACTTTGGGCCCGCCGCCATGCATCTTGAGAGCACGCACTGTTGCCACCAAGACCACCACATGCGGCACCAAGCCGGAGTAGCGACACTTAATGTTAAAGAACTTCTCCATGCCGATATCTGCGCCGAATCCGGACTCAGTCACGACATAGCCTTCCGACCCAACAAGTTTGAGCGCCATCTGGTCGGCGATGATGGAACTGTTGCCATGGGCGATATTCGCAAACGGCCCAGCATGAACAAAAACCGGTGTTCCCTCGAGGGTTTGCATCAAGGTCGGTTTAATCGCGTCTTTCATGAGGACGGTCAGCGCTCCAGCCACGCCCAAATCTTCAGCGGTGATAGCCTCGCCGCAACGATTGGTGCCGATGACCATGCGACCCAAGCGTTCCCGCATGTCGGCCAAGCCGGTCGTCAAAGCGAGGATAGCCATGATTTCACTGGCAACCGTGATGTCGAAACCGGTGCGGCGTGTCTTACCTTTTTCCTCCGGCCCCAGGCCAATCTCGATTTCGCGCAAGAAGCGATCATTCGTATCCACGACCCGCCGCCAAGTAATGGTATCGGGATCGATATCGAGACGGACAAAACGAGAGCGCTCCTCTGGAGTCAAATCGTTGGGATCAGTCTTCTCGATACCGAGTTTCTGCAACCGGCGCAGCATGGTCGGCGAAAAACGGCGATTCCCTTGCTTATCGGGGGGGCAGAGAGCATTGAACAGTTGTTCATCCGTCTGCTCGCTTTCATGAAACATACGGGCGTCAATCGCCGCGGCTAACAAATTATTCGCTGCGGTAATGGCATGAATATCGCCTGTAAGATGGAGATTAAAATCTTCCATCGGAATCACCTGGGAATAGCCGCCGCCAGCTGCACCGCCTTTGATGCCAAACGTTGGACCTTGAGAGGGTTGGCGGATGCACGTGAAAACGCGTTTTCCTAGGTGCGCACCCAAAGCCTGAGAAAGCCCAACTGTTGTGGTCGTTTTTCCCTCGCCGAGCGGGGTGGGCGTGATAGCGGTGACATCAATGTATTTTCCATTCGGGGCATCTTTCAAACGCTCGAGAAGTTCGAGCTTGACCTTAGCCTTATACGGCCCATAAAGTTCCAACTCGTCCGGTAGAATACCGGCTTCCTCAGCCACTTGTAGGATAGGTTTGATATCCGCCGCTTGTGCAATTTCGATATCAGAAGGAACAGGGCGGACAAGTTTGAGCTTGAGCGGGGTGAACGGTCGAGTCATGCGCCTCCTTTAGGGGATACGATTTCCTGCCCTATGCACACATACCCCCCGCGAACGGGGCAAGCAGGTTTGTATTAATTGTCCTCTAAGTCGCTGATTTCTGCAAGCGCCAAATATCCCCCTCTGCGAAACAAAAAATCACGCCTTGCGGCGTGCAGTGGGGCGGGTGGGAGTCGAACCCACAAGGAGTGTCACCTCCGGAGGATTTTAAGTCCCCTGCGTCTGCCTGTTCCGCCACCGCCCCTAACGATTGTAATTATACAACTTTTTGCGCAGACTCGCATAGCGAGAAAAGAAATGCACCCAAAAAGGTGAACATCGGACCTGTGGTTTTCCCCGGGAAATCACTCGGCGCAACCCCTCGGCATCGCTAAACGGCGGCAAGAGCAGGTGAGCAGTTCCAACCTCCCAAGCGACATGAGCATCCGAGCCAACCGTCCCGACCAGGTGATGCTGTTGGGCAAACTCTTGTGCCCGGCGATTATCACCGGAAAACAGACAGCGCGCATTAAAAACCTCAATTGCGTCTACAAGTGGAAGTATGTCGAATAAATCTTGTAAACGCCAGGCGCCTTTGCGCCAACGGTCAAAAGGATGCGAAACGCTGATAAACGCGCCTTGTTCCCGCAAGCGGCGAATGGTCTCTTGCGGAGACAGACCGGCGGGGATTTCCTCGGTCACGAAGGCCGCCAGGATTTCACCACGGGTGGTCATAATTTCCTCACCGATAATGACTAATTCAGGGTCAAGAGCGTACGCCACCTGTGCCCCGGAGATTGTATTATGGTCGGAGACGACAATCCGGTCAAGACCTCGCTGCCGCGCCGCACGCACAAGCGCCTGCGGAGAAGTGAGCGAATCTTTGGAAGCAAAGGTATGGGTGTGAAAGTCTATACGAAACATAGAGTTTATCACTTGACAAGCTTGAAGTGAAAATTATATACTGTGTCTGGACAATTTCAAGGGCAAAGCAAACATGGATGAAATCGCGAGCCTTCTCGCAACAATTAATTCAGTGCTCGGATACTTAATTCTTGCTATCTGCGCACTTGTCTTGTTATTCATTAGCGCTAGATATATTGTCCGACAAATTGCAGAAGTTCGCATAGGAAGAACCCAACCGGCCCTGGCGCTTTTCCGTAGCACTCTTGCATTCCTCGAAGCCGTGTTGGTCATCTTTTTTTTCATCCTTTTGCCAGAATTTCTCCCCGGTTCTCCACACACTTGGCGTTGGATATTTCTCTATTTGGTTATCCCCACAATTCCAGCGCTTTACTTTCGAAAATATCGAGGAAGACAAGCCTTTATAGCCATGGTCATCCTTTTGACCATTGCGCTGGTTGGCTGGTCGTATGCACAGTGGCTTGGGATTTTGTTCATCTCCGCCCCCATTTACGTCATCGGCACTCTACTTACCCACAAGCTGGCACAAGTTATTTTACCCTCCAGCAATCCAGAAGACCCAACCGAAATCCGACAAAAATTCCGCATCTTGCTCTTTTATCTCCTCGGCATGCAATATCCTTACTGGGCTGTTCAAGGGAAGGCAACACATGACACGGTCAAGAGGATTGATGGTGACTTCTTTGTAAAATGGACCGCTCCTGGCGCCGTTTGGATGTATTCGCATCAAGTGGCGGGCATTTCTGCCGGAATTGAATTTGATAACATCGAAGGCCCAGGTATTGTCTTCACCGATACATACAATCGTCCTATTGCGATTGTAGATTTGCGCACCCAAATTCGAGTGGCCGAATTGGATGCCTTGACCAAAGATGGTGTTCCTATTCGGCCTGTAATTTTTACCTCGTTTGGAATTGATCGAGAAAATTGGCCGAAAAAGGGCTGGAAATCCGAAGAGATTCGACGCCTTTCCGAAGATGTCCAAGCTAACCCCCACCTGAGACAAGGGCTGGACATTGATAGACCGATCGGAAGTTTCCCCTACTCAACCGGCAGGGTAAAAGCAGCTCTCAGCATGACCGGCGTGCATAGCTCCTATGAAGAACCGGCTGACAAAATCATCCACTGGGATGATTGGGTCGTCGCTCAAGTGAAAAACGCCGCCCGCCGTGTAGTCTCACAGCGCAATCTAAATGAACTCTGGCATCCCCGACAAAACCGTCCCGGGATCGGCGCTTTGGATGAAATGGCCCAAGAGATTCGAGAAATTGTTGAGCCTCAACTGCGTCGCGCTGGGATAGCGCTGTTTAGCAGCCGGATCGTCAATTACGTCTTACCGCCAGATAGCGAAATCGCCAAACAGCAAATCGAATCCTGGAAAGTCATCTGGACGCAAAAAACCAAAGCGCTGGAAGCCGAAGTGCAAGCCATGTATCAAGAACAAATCGAAAAAGCGCATGCCTACGCCAAATCAGCTTTTCTCGATGCAATTGCCGCAGCCATTCAGCGCGCTCGCGCCGAACATCCAGA
>JANWWB010000325.1 GCA_025056515.1 Anaerolineales bacterium | reverse complement strand
TGCAATTGATTGACGAAAAGCCCTATATTGGAACGGGTGGCAAGAGGATTGCCTTTATTCACCCCAAAGCGGCGCACGGCGTGCTGATCGAATTGTACGAAAAGCGTCCCGAAGAGAAACGCCCACCGCTGATTGACCTCCAAGCGCTGCGGCGGATGTGGGATATTGAGACGCTATCGGCGCGGGAGGGCGTGCAGGCGTTTTTGCGCACGTTGCAGGGAGGGAATGATCGGCGCGAGTAAGGGATTAACTCCTGCTACTGTAGAAGGACTGCTTCTCCTCTTTTGGGAGAAATCGCAGCGGAAAAACCGAGATTGCTCACGGCCTTTGCAACGCCGGCCGAGTAGTTTTTGGACAAAGGCGTCTTGCCAGCCTCGCCACTGCGCCTGAGCCATGCCGTTAGCTCGCTTCTTACCAGCGCAGGCAGCAAGGAATTTATGAAGTAGCGGTGAGGGAATAGATGGAATCCTTTGTCACCCTATTGCTGATACTCTTGTCAGTTACAACCGCCGTGGTCATCGTTTACCAGGCCATCTATAGCCGCAAGAGACAGCAGCAAACACAACCAAAAGCGAAGGTGGAAACGCGACCAACGGTAATAGCAGAGCACCCCATTGCAGCACAGGAGCCTCAATCGACACTTCTAGAGGAGACACCGCTGACAGCAGTAGCAGAGGCAGCTCAACCCACAATAGCGCGGGAGGCTGAACTGATAGAAGGAGAGGAACAACGTCCCGAGGCAGTGTTAGAGGAATCGCAGCTAATAACCTCCGGTAAGCCACCCCAAACTGCACCGGTGGAAGCTCCACTGACCACGCCAGGGGAAACAGAGCAGATAGTGGTAGAAGCCCAATCCACAGTCGTGCACGAAGCACAGTTGCTAGCAGGAAAGGAAACGCAACTCGCAGCAGAGCAAGCGCAGTCAACAGCCGTAGGGGTAACGCCACATACGCCGGAACGCAAAAGCCCCAAACCAGGTGAAAGAGGAGGTAGACCGCGTGCTTCAACCCGTGATCGTGAGAAACAGCAAGAACACAAAGCCAGGCTCCGCACCTTGAAGCCTGAAATCGTCTGTTGGAAAAGAGAACGACAATGGATACTGGCAGTGCAGGTGCCAGAGGAACTTATCGAAAGCCCCGACTTGGCCGTACTTCAAAACAGCCTACCGCTCTCACGGGATGAATTAGAAGAGACCTGTTGGCGTCTAGAAGGGGTAGTGGGCGAGGTGATAGTCCGCTGGAACGAAGATGAAGCCAGGATCGGGCTTGGGCAAGAGAAGTATCTTCTGTTCAAATTAAGCGGCCAAAACTTGGACCAGGGGCGACTTGTCAAGTTCCCTTTCTCAGGGTCGTATCTTGTGATAGCCCCAGATGACTGGAAGCGTGACGAGACTTTTCAGGTTCCCCGCGTGCAAAACCGGAACATGTGATCCTTACTGGTTACCAAGCCCACTTCTTTGACCTTGAGAAGGGCAGTGTTGAAAAGATTGCCTTCCGTCTTCCCAATGGACAGCCATTGATCATCGAGGCGAAGGCGCCGCGATTTGAATTGATCGGGAGACGACTCGAAGATGCCAGT
>JANWWB010000275.1 GCA_025056515.1 Anaerolineales bacterium | reverse complement strand
GCCCGGCGCGCGTGTCGGCGCGCTCGATGACGAGGCGCCAACGCAACGCCCGCCTGTCCGACCAAACTTCCAGGCCGCTGTGCGATATGTACGTGCTGGGTAGGTAGCCGGCCTCGTCCTCGGCCTCCGCCGAAGAAGATGGTGCAGACTTGCAGACCAGGGAAATTCTCGCCAATAATTTGGATTTCACGGCAGAGGGCCTGCACATAAGCAGGAATCATGGCTTCCTGCCCGGCATACGTGTTGAAATCGCAGTAAGCACAACGGTGGGTACAGAAGGGGATATGCAGGTAGACAGAGACCACAGATTACAAGAAATCCATGAAATTGAAAAGCCAGATTTGGGCGGGGAGTATGAAAAAGTTTGAGCGCAATCTTCACACTCCAAGAGAGCCATGATAATCATAACCGATTTCTCGCCAGAGTTAGCAGACTAACCAAGTATTGCTGTCCCCACAAATTACAAACACACCATCGAAGAACAGAGCAAAAAGACGACAATTTGGGCGTATAATCAGCCTGTCTTGGAAAGGTATCCATGAGTCACGAATCCGCTCAAAAAGAGAAACGCTCGGTCGCTTTGATTTCTGTCTTGGCCGCAGTAGGACTGACTGCCTTTAAACTTATCGTCGGCCTACTGACCAACTCACTTGGCATCTTAGCCGAGGCTGCCCACTCCGGGTTAGATTTAGCCGCTGCGGCTATGACTTACTTCGCTGTGCGCGTCGCAGATAAACCCGCTGATGCCCGTCACCCCTTCGGCCATGGCAAGGTGGAAAATCTCTCAGCGCTCTTTGAGACCTTGCTCCTCCTAGCGACCTCCGGCTGGATTATCTATGAAGCCGTTGACCGTCTCTTCTTTCACCCGGCGCAGGTAGAAGTCTCCATCTGGGCCTTCCTTGTGATGGGGACTTCCATCGCTGTAGATATTAACCGTTCGAAGATGCTCTACCGGGCAGCGAAGAAATATAACTCTCAAGCGCTTGAAGCCGATGCTCTGCATTTTTCCACCGATATTTGGTCCTCTTCGGTGGTCATCTTCGGCCTAATTGGTGTGACAGTTGCCCGTTACGTCCCCGGCCTGGACTGGATGCACGCTGCTGACTCGGTCGCCGCTCTGGTCGTGGCGGTCATCGTCATCTATGTCAGCGGTGAACTTGGCTGGCGCACGATCTCTGCTCTGGTGGATGCCGCTCCGCCAGGATTGGCCGAAAAAGTTGAGCGCGCGGCCTCTTCGGTTAAGGACGTGGTGGATGCCCACGCCGTGCGCGTACGCCCTTCCGGTGCCCGTTGGTTCATTGACCTGCACGTGACCATGGACGGCAACATTCACCTGAGTCGCGCCCACGCCGCTACTGAACTGATCGAACAAGCCGTGCAAGACGTCCTACCCGGCGCAGACGTGACGGTTCACGTGGAGCCAGCAGAGAAGAAAGTAGAAAAAAGACAGACAACCGCAGAGACAAGTTAGAAACAAGAAATTTCAGCAAGGAAAAGCAAAGCCGGAGACTCATCGTCTCCGGCTTTCTGCATCGCCTGGTTAACTGTCGTTTGGCCCATCGCTCCTTGAGAATGGCCTAACACTTTGTTCAGTACGATCAGGGCTCCCACTGGAAGTGAATCAAGGAAAAGACATAAGGCTGACCGTTAACGTATTCAACACCCATCAACCAATAACGAAAATCCATCTCTAAGCCGGGTGTGCCGGGTTTATAGATCGTGTAGTAATTGATGTTGGTGTAAATCGAAGGCCAAATGTCTATAACCAGTTGTGGCGCATCGCCTAGGCTATTGCAAGTCAGCGTATAAGAAGAAGATGAAAAGACATCCTGCAGTTTCGGTAAAACGACATTTTGGAACGAACCGATTGTTGTGGCTCCGGAGCCGGGTTCAGTGCCCCAGTTGTGTCTATAGGTGCTGCTGAAAAGCCACCGAGCGCTCCTCGGCATAAAGGTCACCGAACGACCACCATGACGCCAGAGATAGACCGTCACGCCATGTCGCGGACTAACCAGGCTAGAAAGTTGCACGCCGTTGCGTGTCAGTATTGCGTTGCCCAGATTGGTAATCAGAGCATTGACCCGTGAATCGGCGCAAAAGGCTTCTGAAGAGACATATTCGGTCAGGTAATGGAAGTTCACCCAACCTTTCCCTCCACCGGGCTTTTGGACTTCCACCCAGACCGCTCCTCCCCGAAGATTTGCCGAGGGACCGGTGCGCATTACGCCGGTTTCGGTTGGCGAAAATGACCCCACAATCCGATTGCTCGTCCCCGGGCCGGAGCGGATATTGAGCACGTCATCTGGAGCGACCAGGATAACCGCATACGGTCCCAAGAAGACGCTTGGGGCGCCGGTGCGTGTGTGTGTTGGCGTCACTGCGACAAGAGAGATTCTCTGTGAAGGGGGTGTTTCAAGCGCCGACCTCGCGTCTCTGCTTTTACCAAGCCAGGCAACCTGCACCGGTTCAGAAGGAGATCCGGCAGAGGCCGCGCTCAAGTCGATTGCAATCAACGACAAAACGAGCAAGATTAGTCCATAGATTCGCACTTTCATCACAACTCCTTTCGATTATTTCTCCGTCTGGGGAACAAGTTGGGATGTCCTCTGCGGAGCATTCTCCTGTTGCTCGCGAATTTTACATTAATTTCTCGGCAAGAGACGGCTGCAAGCTACGGCTCCCACTGAAAATGAATCAGGGCAAAGACATACGGCTGACCATTGACGTATTCGACACCCATCAGCCAGAAGCGAAAGTCCACGTCCACGCCTGGAGTGCCAGGTTTAAGGATTGTATAGTAATTCACATTCCCATAGATGACCGGCCATGGGTCAGTACCATACTGCGGCGCGTCGCCCAAAGCATTGCAGGTCAGAGTGTAACTGGCTGAAAAGACATCTTGCAATTTGGGCAAGACGACATTTTGAAAAGAACCTGTAGTCGTCAATCCAGAAGCTGGTTCCATTCCCCAATTGTGCTCATAGGTGCTATCAAAGACCCAACGGGCATCGTTCGGCATAAAGGTGACCGAACGACCACTATACCGCCAGAGATATACGGTCATCCCATGGCGCGGACTGACCAAACCTGACAATTGCACCCCGTTGCGGGAGAGCAAAGCGTTGCCAAGACGGCTAATCAAGTCGTTGACGCGGGTGTCGGCACAGAAAGCATCCGGAGCGACATATTCGGTCAAGTAGTAGAAATTGACCCAACCTACGCCACCATCCGGCCGCCGAACTTCTACCCATTTTGCGCCGTCCGAAACGACCGCCGAGGGACCGGTGCGCATGACGTTCTTGGCAGTGGGAGCAAACGTCGCCACAATCCGGTTACTTACCCCCGGGCCGGAGCGAATATTCAAGACATCGTTCGGCGCAACCAAAATCACAGCATACGGACCCGAAGGCGTTCCAGGCGTGATCTGTGGGGCCTGAGGGTTTGAGGGAGTTGTAGCCGTCGGCGGCAGAGAAGTAGCCGTTGGCAGAGGCTC
>JANWWB010000196.1 GCA_025056515.1 Anaerolineales bacterium | reverse complement strand
ATCGCAATAAGCTCTGCTGTTGTCATGGTTGCCTTTGGAGTGCCTGCCAGAAGGCAGAACGAGGGACAACGAGGGTCTTATCCGAACGCAAAATCGCTACAGCCTGTAAGGCGGCCACAATACGTCGATAGGCGACTTCTCCTCCCTGCAAAGGAGAAATCTGCGGAATGCCGGCCTGGTCAAAAAGCAGGCTCACCGACCGGTCAATGACGGGGCAAGGAGGGCCGATGACAGCCAGCAGGTTCGGGATGAGGACAAGGCGCTGTGCAGCGAGATCTAAGCTACCATCATCACAGTCCACTCCTATCCAATCGACTTCGATATCTCGCCCCAAGATGAACTCATCTTCAGAGACCGCGTTGAGGACCGCCTGTAGAATTTGCGATCCGGTTGCAGAAAAGCGGCCATAGAGAGAGGGCAAAAGACCAATCAGCAGTTTCCCATCCGGCGGAATTTCCAGACAACCCCAGGGGTCAAGGCACGGAGGAGAAACAACCTGGCAAGCCCCAAGAAAAAGAGGCAAAACAAACGATACAGTCCAGAAACGTCTCATCGAGATCAAAATTTTACATGACAAGCAAGTTCTTGAGCAAAAGAGGGCGAGCATCTTCCTCGCCCTCTTGGGTATGGCTTCTCTCAGCCTAAAAGCACAGGATCAGACACCCAGGTAAGCGGCTTTGACGCGCGGATTCTCGGCGATTTCCTTAGCCGTACCGGAGAGAACGATATTCCCTGTCTCGAGCACGTAAGCACGATGCGCAATTGAAAGCGCCATTTGTGCATTCTGCTCAACCAGAAGAATACTTGTACCCTGGGCATTGATTTCCTTAATGATGTTAAAGATTTCTTGGACCAAAATAGGACTGAGACCCATGGAGGGTTCATCGAGTAGGAGCAACGAAGGCTTGCTCATCAAGCCGCGGCCAGTAGCGAGCATTTGCTGCTCGCCTCCAGAGAGCGTGCCGCCCAATTGGTTAATGCGTTCTTTGAGGCGCGGGAAGGATTTGAAAACACGCTCCATCAAGCGGTTGACTTCGGCTTTGTCTTTAATGATATACGCGCCCATTTCCAAATTTTCGCGCACAGTCAACGGAGCAAAGATTTTGCGCCCTTCGGGAACATGGCTAATCCCCATGCGCACAATTTGCTCCGGAGGGGTGAGGGTGATATCCTGTCCTCGATAAATGATATGACCGGAGCGAGGGCGAATGAGGCCAGAAATCGTGCGCAGGGTTGTAGACTTGCCAGCCCCATTTGCGCCGATCAGAGTCACAATCTCGCCCTCAGCGATATGGAACGAGATGCCATGTAAAGCATGGATGGCGCCGTAGTAAACATGTAGGTCTTTGACTTCGAGTAACATGTTAGGCTCCCTTCCCTAAATAGGCTTCAATGACCCGCGGATTGTTTTGAATTTCCTTGGGAGTGCCGCGAGCAATAATTTCGCCGAAGTCAATCACGGTAATCTGCTCACAAATGCCCATCACTAGGCGCATCTGATGCTCGATCAGCAAGACTGTCAGTTTGAACTTATCGCGGATAAAGTGAATCAAATCCATCAATTGCGTAATTTCTTTCGGGTTCATACCGGCTGCCGGTTCATCGAGGAGCAGCAGGCGAGGGCTACAAGCCAAGGCGCGGGCAATTTCGACGCGACGTTGTTCGCCATAAGGCAGGTTGCGAGCAAGTTCATTCTGTACTTTGGTGAGACCCATGATTTCAAGTAATTCTTGGGCCCGCTCCAGAATTTCAGCTTCTCGTTGACGATACTTGCGTGTCATCAGAATACCGTCAAAGAGACTGTAGCCGGCCTGTGAGTGCAAGGCTATGCGCAAATTATCCAGAACGGTCAAATTCCCAAAGAGGCGAATATTCTGGAATGTGCGCGCAATCCCCAGCCGGGTAATCTCATGCGGTTCAAAACCAACCAATTCTATCCCGTTGAACTTGATAGAACCGCTGGTAGGCAAATAGAGGCCGGTAATTTGATTGAAAATGGTGGTCTTTCCGGCCCCGTTAGGGCCAATCAGGCCAACCAAATCACCATCATATAAGGTGAGGTCAAAGTTATAGACCGCACGGAGACCACCAAAGTATTTGGTCAGCCCTTCAATTTGAAGAACAACAGGTCTGGTTTCGGCGGTGGTGTTCATGCGACTTCTCCTTCTTGCTTTGTATCGCGCAAGGGAACGACAGGAATCTTCAGGAAACCCCATTCTATCTTGCCCATCAGACCTTCAGGGCGAATGAGCATCAGGAGAAGTAAAGTGAGTGGATAGAGCACGTACCGCCAGGAGGGTGCCTGCGGGCTGATGCGGCCAAGGACATCGCGCAGCATTCCTTCCAGGAAGAAAATCCAGCCGAAGGAGGCTGTAATTGTGCCGGTCATGCTTCCCAACCCCCCGAAGACGACAATAATCATTGGGTTGAAACCGATAAGAAAGTCAAAAGTCCCCGGGCTGAGGAAGCCAATATAGTGCGCATAGACTCCTCCCCCAAGACCAGCAAAGAGCGAACCAATAACAAAAGCAAGGAGTTTACCACCTGCCACATCAATTCCCATGGCACGCGCTGCCACTTCATCTTCTCGCACCGAGATCATCGCGCGACCGTAAGAAGAGCGTATCAGGTTGCGCATGCTGACAATGACGGCCATCATAAACAAGAAAGCCCAAAACCATGTAGTCAATTTTGGAATCCCAATCATGCCGCGTCCGCCGCGCATCTCCGGGAAGGGCAAGAAAGTGTCACTATTGACCATCAGGGTATAGACGACAATGGTAAAGCCCAACGTAGCAATGCCAAAGTAGTCGGAACCCAAGGAGAGGACCGGCAAACCAAACAAGAAGCTAATTTCAGCGGCGAAGATACCGGCAAACACAACAGCTAGGAAATAGATGATCTGAAGCCAAAAACCCTGTGCCAAGGGACCAGGCTCAAGGTTGGTACCAAGCAGGGGATTGAGTAACGGCGATACCCAGCGCCCAATCAGGACCGCAACATATCCAGAGACAAGCGCGCCCAACAAGTAGAGCGTAAACGAGGACAACACCGGCATTCGGCGTAGATTGGACAGCGAACGACCGACAAGTAGGATGATGACTCCCGCTAGAATCGTCCCAACGCCCAAAACAATCAAACCGCTCGAGTCGCCATTCACCCAGCGATAGGTCACATCGGCTGCGGCATAAGCGCCAATCCCATAGAAACCCCACTGTCCTAGACTAAACTGCCCATTGAATCCATAGATGAGGTTCAATCCCAAAGCCACCATGGTCATGGTGCAAGCTTGGTAGAGCAAGCCGGTATCAAACTCATTCAGGATTCGAAAGCCACCAAAATCGGTCAGCGCTAACTGGATGATCCCAAATGCAACAACAACCCCGGCCACATTAATAGCCAGGCTAAGATCTAGGGTTTTTCCTGCAATAGTCACTGGACGAACTTTTAAACCCATGATCCAGAAAAGGCCATAAAGGTAGGCGATAACTGCAATGATTTTCGCAAAGGAAAGCAGAACAGAAAGGTCCATGGTCGCCTCACGCCTTCTCTTTTTCTGGTTCGCCAAAGATGCCCGTCGGGCGAACAAGAAGCACGATAATCAAGATGGTAAATGCGACTGCATCTCGCATAGGTGTAGAGATATAGCTGGCCGTAAGCGCTTCAGCCTGTCCCATAATCAGAGCGCCGACAAACGCGCCAGGGATGCTTCCAATCCCACCCAAGACTGCAGAAATAAATGCCTTTAGGCCGGGATACACGCCCATCAACGTCTTGATCGAAGGATAGGCAATCGCATACAGCACCCCGCCCAAACCAGCGAAGGCCGCGCCGATGGCGAAGGTGAACGAAATCACGCTATCTACATTGATGCCCATCAAACGAGCCGTGGGCTTATCAAAAGAAGTCGCCCGCATCGCAATCCCGATCTTTGTCCGACGTACCAGGTATTGCAAGAAGAGCAAAATGCCCAAAGTCAGGATGACAATGATGATCAAGATGTTCGAAATTACAATTGCGTTCTCGGGAATGGGCTCACCTGGCTGTGTCAGGTGAATGCCATCAGCAATATACCAGGTTGTCACTTCAAAAGGACGCGGGTAAGGGATAAACCGTGCTGAGAAAACAAAGTCCAACAGACCAAAATACTCAAGGAAAAACGAAACACCAATAGCTGTAATCAGAGCTGCAATACGCGGAGCATCCCGCAGAGGTTTATAAGCCACCCGCTCAATGGTTACGGCAAGCAAAACGCACACGACCATTGAGAGCAAGATGGTGGTGATCGTCCCAAGAGCAATCCCTAGGACCGGATTGATGGTCGGAAAAGCTCTCAAAGGCCATTCGTGAAGCTTAAACCGGTCAATGGCAAAGAAACTGGTAAAAGCCCCCACCATAAACACATCACCATGGGCAAAGTTAATCAGCTTGACGATGCCATAGACCATTGTATAGCCCAAGGCAATAAGAGCATAAACAAAACCTAGCTGAAGCCCATTGATGATATTGGTGACAAAGAATAAGGGTTTTTCAATCAAGTTGCGCAGAAGAATGTACGCAATGAGAAGCGCCAAAAGAATTAGGCCTCCCCGCCCAATCCAGGCCAGAAACGAATTCGGTTTAACAATCACGGGCATTTTTTGTGGCCGGCTGATGGACTGCATGAGCGAGAACCTCCCGCAAACAGAATTTGAAAGAGGGGCAGCCTCTTGCAGGCTGCCCCCAGAATAACCTAGGAGACGAATTATGGGTTGACAGTCGCCTCGTAAACGACACCCGTTTCGGTCACCTTCAGGATGACAGCAGACTTAACCGGGTTGTGCTGTTCGTCGAAGGTGATGCTCCCCGAAACGCCATCGAATTTAATCTTGTTAAGAGCTTCCACAACCTTGTCGGGATCAGCTGCGCCGGCCTGCTGGATGGCGGTCAACATTAGATTGGTAGCGTCATAAGCAAGAGCCGCCAAAGCATCGGGGGTCTTGTTGTATTTCGCTTCAAAGGCCTTGCGGAACTCAACAGCCAGCGGGGCCTTGCTGTCGGGCGAGTAGTGGTTGGTGAAGTAACCACCCGCCGCTACCTTCAGGTTGAGGTCTGCCGAGTCCCAACCATCGCCGCCGATGAAGGGGACATTCACGCCCTTATCGCGAGCCTGCGCCATGACCAGATTGACGATGTTGTAATAGTCGGGCAGATACACAACATCAGGATTGGCTTCCTTGATTTGGGCGAGGATCGCGGAGAAGTCGGTATCGTTCGCCGTGTAGGACGCCTGACCCACAATCTTGCCACCTAGCTGCGTGAAGGAGGTCATGAAGTTTTCGGCCAGACCCTTGACGTAATCGTTCGCCTGGTCAAGCATGACGAAAGCGGTGCGGGCGCCGAGATTCTCATAGGCAAACTTCGCACCAACAAAGCCCTGGAACGGATCAATGAAGCAAGCGCGGTAGATGTACTTCTTGGTCACACCATTCGCATC
>JANWWB010000158.1 GCA_025056515.1 Anaerolineales bacterium | reverse complement strand
TGTCACACGCGTCCCACCACAGGAGCGCGGCGTTGGGATGGTCTTTCAGGACTATGCTCTCTACCCTGGCAAAGAGGGCAGACAAAACATGAGCTATTTCTTCGAGGTCCATCAACGCAGCGAGGAAGAAAAACAACAGCGCCTGAAAGAAACAGCTGAACTGATGGGTATTGGCTTCGAAGTTCTGATGGAGCGGGAAGTGGATACCCTCTCCGGCGGCGAAAAACAGCGCGTTGGCATTGCCCGCTGTATCGTCCGCGATCCCACCGTCTTCCTGATGGATGAGCCTATCTCGAATCTGGATGCCAAACTGCGCGAACGTACACGCACTGAAATCAAGCGCCTGCTCAAGCGCTTCAAAATCACCACCATCTACGTCACCCATGACCAACAGGAAGCCATCTTCATGGGCGACCGGATTGCCGTTATGCGCGCCGGACGTCTGGAGCAATTTGGTACCTTTGATGAACTGTATTACAACCCTGTCAATCTATTTGTTGCCACCCTGATTGGAACACCTCCGATGAGCATCTTGCCTGGAGAACGGAGCGGCCAGGTGTTCACGCTTACAGAGGCTACTTCCTTGCCCATCCCTGCCGAGTTGGCCGCTCGTCTGCCTGAGGGATGCCTCAGACTTGGTCTCCGACCTGAGGCCTGGTTTGTCAATCCTGATTCTGGGCCGACTCTCTCCATGGTTGTCTCTCGCATCGAACGACTCTTTACCGAGCGGGCGGCCTTTGCCTATGGTCAGGTCGCCGGTGCTTCGGTGAGCGTCCTGATCCCGCTCGATTTTCCCGAAGTTCCCCACTTGACTCTCGCCCCGAATTGGGAGCAAGTCTGTGTCTTTGCCGCGGATTCCGAAGCGGCGCTCCATACCCCTGGCGTTCCGTCTCTTTTCTAGCGAGGTTGCGAATGGCTGCAATTCGAGTTTCCCATCTTGTGAAACGTTACCCGGAAAAGACAGCTGTAGATGACATCTCCTTTGAAATCGGTGAGGGCGAGTTCTTGGTTTTGGTTGGTCCTTCCGGTTGTGGCAAGACGACCACCCTGCGCCTGCTTGCTGGACTGGAAGCGCCTACCTCGGGCGGTATCTACTTTGGGGAGCGATGCGTTAACGAAATTCGTCCGCGCGACCGCAATGTGGCAATGGTTTTCCAAGATTATGCCGTCTTTCCACACATGACCGTCTTTGAAAACATCGCGTATGGCTTGCGAGCACGCCATGTCCCCTCAAAAGTGATTCAAGAGCGTGTCTCCAAGGCTGCAGCTACTTTCCGTATTGACCATCTTCTCAGACGTAAACCGCGTCAACTGAGCGGTGGCGAACGCCAGCGTGTGGCGCTTTCCAGAGCTATGGTGCGCGATGCCGACCTCTATCTCTATGATGAACCGCTCGCCAACCTGGACGCCCAGCTTCGTCACCAGGCGCGCGAGGATATCCTAACTCTCCATCGAGAGAAGGGAAAACCCAGTGTGTATGTGACTCATGATCAGTCCGAAGCGATGGCGATGGGCGATCGGATAGCTGTGATGCGCGCCGGGAAAATCGAACAAATCGGCACGGGTGCCGAACTCTACGAACGGCCGCATAACCTGTTTGTCGCCTACTTCATTGGTACGCCCAGCATTAACCTGTTTGACGTAGAATTAGTCGGCGAAAACGGTGGGTTGTGGGTGCGCAATCAGGCCTTCTCGCTGCGTTTGCCGCCTGTCCTGGCTGAGCGTTTGCATCCTTACCTTGGGCGCACGCTCAAAATGGGCCTTCGTCCCGAAGACCTGCATGTCCCACGCCTAGCACCCTTTGCCGTCACCGAAGAGAACCAGATGAAAGGCGTAGTTAACGTCATCGAACCGACTGCAACTGGCTGTTCGGTGTACTTAAGCACCCTAGAGGCCAACCCCCAGGATTTTGTAGCTACCTTCCGCACGCGCTTGCCCGCTCAGTACCTCGGCAAAGAAGTACCGCTGGCCGTTCACTTGGAAAAAGCGCACTTCTTCCATCCCGAAACCGAGCAATCGCTTTTGTAGATCGGTTTGTCTATTTCACCTGCTTGTAGGATCAGGCATGCCTTTCTTTGATGACTCTGGTCCACGTCCTGAAGAGGAGCGCAGTCCGCTCTGGCGCTCGTTTGCTCTGGTCAAAGACCAACTGGAGCGCTTGATTCTGGTCAATCTGTTATGGTCGCTGCAGAGCGTGCCATTGCTTTTGGCATTCGCTTTTCCCGAGTGGCCGGCGATGTTGCGCCTAATCATGACCTTGTACACGGCCCTCATGCTTGCTCCGGCCACTGCCACGCTCTTCGCCGTGGTTGGCGATTTAAGCGATGGAACGCCAATAGATGGTGAATTGCTCTGGAGACACTTCAAGATGCAATTCCGTCCTGCTTTCTTGAAGTTGTTACCGCTGCTCAGCCTCTTCTACTGGTCGGCACTTCTGTCTGGATTCGCTGCTGAGCGGAACTGGCTGATTGTGGATGTCCTGGCACGCTTGACTGTTCTGCTCTTGTTGGTCTTGGCAATGTGGTGGGGGCCGCTGTTGGTTTATCGGCCCGATTTTCAAGCCTGGGACATCCTGGTTCAATCGTCGCTTCACTTTTGGCAATTTCCCGGCCAAACTCTGGCGATGGGCGTGGCATGCCTGCTGGCAATATTGCTCGGTTTGGTTTCCATCGCCGGCTGGTTGCTGATTGTCCCTGTATTGGTTGCGCTTTTTCAGGTAGAGCTTTACCGGGCGACCGCTTTCAAAAGCGGGTTGCCACATCATTTTACTGCCTAAAGGATACCAACCATGGGTTCACTCGATGTTCAAGGTCTGTCCAAGCGCTTTGGCTCTCATGTCGTGTTAGACAATATCACCTTTTCGGTCGCTGAAGGCGAATTCTTTGTGCTGGTCGGCCCTTCGGGCGGTGGAAAGAGCACCGTTCTTAAGCTCATTTGCGGTATCGAGATGCCCGATTCCGGTCGCATTTTCCTCAACGGGCGCGACATCACTCCCTTACCACCGCGCCAGCGTAATGTGGGCATGGTATTTCAGGATTACGGCCTCTATCCCCACATGAATGTATTTGAGAATATTGCCTATGGCCTGGAAGCGCGCGGTATGCCGCGTGATGAAGTTTCCCGACGCGTCCAGGAAGCGGCTGCCAAACTTGGTCTGACCCCTCTGCTAGATCGCGTCGTTGTAGACCTTTCTGGCGGCGAGCAACAGCGAGTCGCTTTGGCGCGTGCCCTGGCTAAAGATGCCGATATCTATTTGTTCGATGAGCCGCTCTCCAACCTCGATCCTAAACTGCGTGCTCAGGCGCGCCGGGATATCCAGATGGTGCATCGTGCCAAAGGCAAACCCTCGCTCTACGTCACGCATGACCAGTCCGAAGCATTAGCCATTGCCGACCGTATTGCGGTGATTGCCAAGGGCCGCTTGCAACAGGTAGGGACACCCAACGATTTGCTCCGTCACCCGGCGAATACCTTTGTAGCCGGTTTTCTCGGCACGCCGTCAATGAATCTTCTGCGCGGGCGTCTCGTCTCCGCTCCAGAGGGCTTTGGAGTGGAAGTTTTACCCGATTTTGTCGTCCGCCTGCCGCAGACTTGGAACACCACCTTACAAGCCTATTCCAAAGACCAAGTCATCCTAGGCCTTCCGCCGGTTGCCTTCTTCCTACCCGGCGCGCAGATGAGCGAGGCTGGAGTTGTCAGCACAGTCGAAGCTGAAGTGGATTTTGTCGAAGCCATGGTGAGCGAAGTGGTGGTCGCTTTCCGCCTGGGGCAAGATTTGTTCATCAATGCGTTGCTGGCGAACGTGGATGAAACGCTGCTTCAACCTGGCAGGCGCTTGACTCTGCATTTCGATGGCGACCGAGCCTGCCTCTTCGACCCGGAGACCGAGCAGGCCCTTCTGCCCGCATGATAAAATCGTTGCCCGCTCTCATTGCTTGCCTGCTTTTTCTCCTGAGCGCTTGTATCAAGGCGCCTATGAATGCACTTCCATCGGAACTCCCTGGCGGTTGGAAGTTGAACTGGCATGATGAATTTGATGGCGAGGCTGGTTCCGCACCTGACCCCGAAAAATGGACGTACGACATCGGTGGCGATGGATGGGGCAATCGGGAGTGGCAGTACTACACTGACCGGCAGGAAAATGTCGCTCTGGATGGAAATGGCCACCTGGTCATCACCGCTCAAGCCGTGAAAAACCCTTCGGTCAGTGGCCTGGATTGTTGGTATGGGCCATGTATGTTCACCTCGGCGCGCCTGCTGACGCGGGGCAAATTTGAATTCATGTATGGCCGTGTGGAAGCTAGGATTCAGATTCCGTACGGACAAGGTCTCTGGCCCGCCTTTTGGATGCTCGGCAACGATATCGCCGAGGTCGGTTGGCCTGCTTGTGGTGAGATTGATATCATGGAAAATATCGGGCGCGAGCCGAACATTGTTCATGGGACGGTGCATGGCCCCGGCTTCTATGGCGCAGGTGGGCTTTCCTCTTCTTACGCCTTGTCGGACGGAGCTGCCTTCGCCGATGATTTCCATGTCTACGCAGTTGAGTGGGAAGCGGAGGAAATTCGTTGGTACGTGGATGGACGGTTATATGGTACGGTCAGGAAAAGCCAATTCCCCGAGACTTACCGTTGGGTTTTTGACCACCCTTTCTTTATTATTCTGAACGTGGCCGTCGGTGGAAATTGGCCGGGCTATCCTGATGAAACCACCATCTTTCCGCAAGCAATGCGAGTAGATTACGTTCGGGTCTATCAACGCTGATCTAGGATTGAGTCTACCGGTTGCTGTTGTGAAATTTGCCATGAGCACTTCCTTGGATTGTGATGTTCTCGTCTTTGGGGATTACTTTCTGGATCTTGTCATCACCGGCTTGCCGGACATCCCGCGCTTGGGGGCGGATGTCTTCGGTACGGCGCTGGAGATGTCGCCGGGTGGAGCATACATCCTGACAACTGCCCTTCACCGGCTGGGGGTGCGCGTCTGCTGGGCTGCCCGCCTAGGGAACGACCTCTTCAGCCGCTTTGTTCTCGAAGAAGCGCAAAAAGAGGGCCTCGATACCTCGTTGTTCGAATTCCTGCCCGCTCCCTATCGCAGCCTGAGCATCTCGTTCTCCTTTGCCAGCGACCGGGGATTTATCAGCTACATTGACCCCGCTCCGCCAGGAATGCCGCCGGAGGAGAGTATTCGTCGCGCCCGACCGCGCTGGGTGGTCAATCTGCCCTTCGATGGGGCGGAGGAAAGCCGCCGCCTGATTCGTCTCGTTCATGATCTGGGTGGGCGAGTCTACACCGACTGTCAGTACACCACTCAAACTCTGAACAACCCTGGCCTGGTGGAAACACTTTCGATGATAGACGTTTTTGCTCCTAACCTGAGCGAAGCCCGTCAACTGACCGGAGCAGCCGATGCCGAAACGGCGGCAGAAATCCTTGCCCGTTATGTGCCCTTGGTCGTCATTAAGTGTGGCGGGGAAGGAGCACTTGCTCGCGCTGGGGGAGAAGTTTGGAATTCACCAGCTCTCCCTGTTCAAGTTGCAGATACGACCGGCGCCGGTGATTGTTTCAATGCCGGTTTTCTCTATGGCTTGTTGCGTGGCGACTCTATCGAGACCTGTTTGCGCTATGGCAACATTTGCGGTGGTCTTTCGGTGACTCAGGTTGGCGGCGTGCGCGGTGCGCCAACGCTGGAGCAATTACAATCCTATCTTCAGGAGGATATGGCATGAAACTGACCGTCATCGGCGGCAGAGGCGTCCGCTCCCCCCTCTTTGTCATGACCGTCCTGCGCTGGCAGGAGCGCATCGGGCTAGAGGAACTCTGCCTGATGGATGTGGACGAACACAAGCTGTCTCTCATCGGCGCGATTTGCCAAGAACTTGTCCGCCGTGCCGACGAGCCCTTCCGCCTGACGATCACTACCGATGCCCGCCAGGCGCTGACCGGTGCTGCTCATGTTGTGACGACTATCCGCCCAGGCTTCGAGCAGGGGCGTGCCCTCGATGAGCGCATCGCTTTGCAGCATGGTGTTCTGGGTCAGGAGACGACCGGCCCGGCCGGTTTTGCAATGGCCTTGCGCAGTATTCCGGCCATTTTGGACTATGCCCGTCTCTTGCAAGAAGTCAGTCCCGAGGCATGGATGTTCAACTTTACCAATCCGGCCGGCCTGGTCACTCAGGCAGTGCGTGATGCCGGCTTCACGCGCATCGTAGGGATTTGCGATGGAGCGAATGCCGCCCAACACAGCGTGGCCGACTGGTTAGGAGTCTCGTCCCAACAAGTGCAGACGGAGGTCTTCGGTCTCAATCATCTTTCTTGGGCGCGCCGTGCTTGGGTGGATGGGCAAGATGTGTTGCCCGGCTTATTAGCAGATGATGGATTTCTACGCCATGCCCAAGCTGCCTTCGAGCCGGAATTGGTCCGTCACATGGGCATGTTCTTGAATGAGTATCTGTACTATTACTACTATGCCGAGAGGGCCGTTGCTGCCTTGCTAGCCGAGCCGAAGACGCGAGGCGAAGAAATCTTTGAACTCAACCGCCGTTTGCTGGAGCAACTCGAAGAGATCGATATCGCCCGCAATCCCGAGCGCGCTTTGCGCTGTTACTTCGGCTATGAACGGCGCCGCGGCGCTACGTACATGCACTACGCCTATGGTGGGCCGTCCATCGAGGAAGCTGACCGCAACCTGATCTTTGACTCCGAGATCCCTGCTGAAGCCGGTGAGGGATACGCCGGTGTGGCGCTCTCGCTTATCGAAGCATTGACCAAAAACGAACCCCTACACGTGGCCATCAATGTCCCTAATCAGGGCGCAATTGTCGGGATGGGGGAGACCGATGTGGTCGAAGTCTCTTGCCGGGTGGATGGGGAAGGTATCCATGTGCTGCCAGTAGGAGAAGTTCCCGAGCCGCAATTGGGGCTGATGCGTGCCGTGAAACTCTACGAGCGTCTGACCGTCCAGGCCGTGCAGGAAAAATCTCGTCAACGAGCAATTGAAGCCTTAATGGCGCACCCGCTGGTACTCTCCTATTCGCGCGCCCGCTCCCTGGTGGATGCTTATTTGCACGTCCATCGGCAGTATGTGGGTGAATGGCATTAACAGGAGGAATATGTTTCCCTTGCTGTTGGGTTGAGAGGGGAACGCGTTTATAATCACAGCATGACCTATGCGCGCGTGGCCGTCAACTTACCGGCTGTGGCTGGAGAATTCGATTATCTTATCCCCGCATCTTTGGCCGGCCGGGTTGGAGCAGGGTATCTGGTCGTCGTCCCGTTTGGGCGGCAGACGGTGCAGGGGGTGGTTCTTGACTTGCTGGCCGAGCCGTCTGTGCCCGAACCTAAACCGATCTTGGAAGTGCTTGATCCGTTCCCTGTCCTCACGCCTGCACAAATCGCTCTGGCGCGTTGGATGGCCGAACACTTCCTCGCCCCATTGGCAGCGATGGTTGGCCTGATGTTGCCCACGGGCCTTGGGCAACAAGCCGATACGCTTTATTCTCTCCGAGAAGATCGACCCGCGACCCTTGAAGATGGTCGCTTGTCTGTCATCCAGCGTCGGTTGATCGGTTTACTTGCTGAAAAGGGACCCCTGCGAGCTCGGCAAATTGACCGACATTTCAAAAACGTGGATTGGCGCAAGACGGCGCAAGCGCTGCTCCGGCGCGGCGTGCTGACGGCTCAGTCGGTCCTCCCGCCGCCGCGTGTGCGTCCCCGCTATGTTCGCACGGCACAACTGATTGTATCGCCGCAGGAAGCCGAAGCCGCTCTTCCGAACTTGAGTCGCAACGAGGCAGTCTTGAGACGTCGTCAGGCGGCATTGCGTTTTCTGATGGGCGAAAAACAGCCGGTAAATGTCTCCTGGGTCTATGCTGAAAGCGGCTGTACGCCGGACGACTTGCAGGAATTGCAAGAACGCGGCTTGGTCTTGCTCGGCGAAGGAGAGTTCTGGCGCGACCCTCTGGCACATCAAACCGGCCAAGAACCCGCTCCTCTTTCCTTTGAGCTGACGGCTGACCAACAAGCTGCCTGGGAACGCATCCGTCTTGCCTTACATAGTCACCCGACAGACTTTCTGCTCCACGGCGTGACCGGTTCGGGAAAGACCGAACTTTATTTGCGTGCGGTCGAAGAAGTCATCCGCCAGGGACGCGGAGCGCTTGTCCTTGTTCCCGAGATAGCCCTCACGCCGCAGACGGTGCGCCGCTTCTTGGCGCGCTTCCCTGGGCAGGTGGGGTTGCTCCATTCGCAACTCTCAGACGGTGAGCGTTATGATACCTGGCGACGCGCCCGCCAAGGCCTTCTCAAAGTGGTCATCGGACCGCGCTCGGCACTCTTTGTCCCGTTGCCCGAAATCGGTTTGATTGTCCTCGATGAGTGTCACGATACTTCTTACTACCAGTCGGAACCACCCTTCTATCACGCTGTGACCGCCGCCCGACAGTATGCCCGTCTATGTGGTGCCGTTTGTATTCTCGGTTCGGCCACTCCGACCATTGTGCAGCAATACGAGGCACAGCAGACCTCGCAGGCGACCCTTCGACCACCCGAGAGCCGAGCCGAGTTGAGACGCCTTATCCGGCTGGAATTGCCCGAACGGGTCGAGGGACGGGCGTTACCAACCGTGCAGATCGTGGATATGCGGGAAGAACTCAAAAGCGGCAATCGTTCCATCTTCAGCCGTCCTCTGCAGGAGGCGCTTGCCGAGGTCTTGGCGCATGGTGAGCAGGCGATTCTCTTCCTCAACCGCCGCGGCTCGGCGACGTATGTGTTCTGTCGCGAGTGTGGCTTTGTTACCCGTTGCCCCAATTGCGATGTGCCGCTGACCTTGCATACCGATGCGGCTTTTGCAGAAGCGCAGGGGACGGAACTTCTGACTTGTCATCATTGCAACTATCAACGCAAGATGTTCTCTGCCTGCCCGGCTTGCGGCAGTCGGACCATTCGCGCCTATGGCTTGGGGAGCGAAAAAGTCGAAGCAGAAGTCAAAGCGCTCTTTCCTACTGTGCGCACCCTGCGTTGGGATTGGGAGACCACCCGCCGCAAGGGTGCTCATGAAGTCATCCTGTCCCATTTTGCTTCCCATCGCGCCGACGTGCTCATCGGAACTCAAATGCTGGCCAAAGGCCTCGACCTGCCGTTGGTGACCCTGGTGGGAGTTGTCTTGGCCGAAGTCGGCCTCAATCTTCCCGACCCGTTTGCCGCCGAGCGGACTTTTAGCGTCTTGACCCAGGTCGCCGGACGGGCGGGACGCTCGGAGCGCGGCGGACGTGTCCTGCTCCAGACTTTTCAGCCGGAGCATTATGTCTTGCAAGCGGCAGCACATCACGATGTTGCCGGCTTCTACGCGCGCGAACTGGAACAACGCCGTCGTCTAGGGTATCCGCCCTTTGCTCGTTTGATTCGCCTGGAGTACCGACATCTAGACCCCGCTAAGGCCGAGGCTGAAGCGCGCCGTCTGGCTGAAAAAATCCAGAGCCAAATTGTCGCCGGAGGGCATCGTCAGATTCATCTCATCGGGCCGGCGCCGTGTTTCTTCGCCCGTCTGGAACGCCTCTATCGTTGGCATCTCCTGGTGCGCGGCCCTCGCCCGGAGATTCTTCTCCGCTCATTGCGCCTGGACGATTGGCGCGTAGAGGTCGAACCTGTCTCGCTTTTGTAGGATGACCTCTGCGGCTCGCCCAGCCAGCCTGTTGGATGCGTTGCTCCCAATCTGCTTTGCAGGTCTTGCATGCACCAGGGTTGTCTCCTCTTGGAAATCCACCTAGGTCGCTTCTGGAAAGTTTAGTAGGAAGGTCAATCAAATGGACGTTTCTCTCTTGCCGGACTATCTCAATCAGTATCTCGAAAGCTTGGTTCCGCCGCGGCCGCCTGAACTGCAGGCGATGGAGGAATACGCTCGCCAACATCGTTTCCCGATTATTGGGCCGGTCTGCGGCTATTTCTGTTATCAAATCACGCGCTTGATGAACGCCCGACGCGTTTTCGAGCTGGGTTCCGGTTTCGGGTATTCAACAGCCTGGTTCGCCCAGGGTGTGCAAGAAAACGGCGGTGGCGAGGTTTGGCATGTCGTTTGGGATGCCAACCTTTCACAACAAGCGCGCTTGCACCTAGAGCGCTTGGGGGTAAGTGAAGTGGTTCGATATGTGATTGGCGAGGCGGTTACCACCCTGCGTGAGACGCCCGGCCTCTTCGACTTGATTTTCCTGGACATCGATAAGGAGGACTACCCGGCCGCGTTGGAGGTCATCGTCACGAAACTCCGTCCGGGCGGCTTGTTGATTGCCGATAATATGCTCTGGAGTGGGCGGATTTTCGACCCCGCTGACCGCTCTGACTCGACCCGTGGCATCCAGACCCTAACCCGCCTGTTGACCCACGATCCCCGCTGGAAGACCACCCTGCTCCCCTTGCGAGATGGGCTCATCTTGGCTTTCAGGGACGAACGGAGGATTGCTTAGGCAGGACGCCTTTGGAAACGTTCCAAAGGGAGTATAATTTGTATCAACTTTGTCTTATTTTGAAAGGAGCATATCTGATGGATTCATTTCGCCGCGGGTGGTCTTTTCTCATACAAGCTTGGAGCATGGCGCGCAAAGACCCCGACCTGATCCAGCCGTCCGTTTTTGCTCTCTTTGCCGGTTTTTTTGTCTCGCTTGTCTTCATCCCGCTCGTGCTGGTGGCTGGGTTCTTGACCGTGCAAGAGAGTAACTTGCTCGGACAAGTTGTGCTGTTCGTGTTGAGCGCCATCATGATTTTTGTTCAGTTCATGGTCAGTTACGTTTTCTCGGCGATGACTGTCTATCTGATTTACGGCTACCTGGCCGAGGGCGATGGACGGATGTCCAAAGCTTGGGCGATTGTCCGGCGTGATTTCTTCGACTTGCTGACCCTGGCGGCCGTTGCCACTGCAGTGAACTTGATCAAAAAGGTGGTGGAAGGGAGACGTCAATCGGCTGTACGTAGTTCCTTGGCCAATCTGATAGACGTGGTGTGGACACAGGCAGCTTTTCTCATCCTGCCGGCCATGGTGATTGAAGACATCGGCCTCAAGGAGGCCGTCCGGCGCGTGGCAAACATCGTCAAGAACAATCTCTTGCTGATCGGCATCAGCACGGTAGGCGTGCGGGCCGTCAATGGGCTGATCAATTTCTTGCTCGGTGCTTTGGGCATTGGCCTGGGCTTCAGCATTGGTCTGGGAATGATTACCGTGACTGACGCCTCGACCTTCGGGCTGGTGGCAGGCATTGGGCTGGGTGTCCTTGTGGCCGGGGTTGTCCTTATGCTTTCTGCCGTCATCACCTCCTACACAGCGACAGCCTACCATACTTGCCTCTACCTATGGGCGCGTGAGGTGGAAAAGGCCCAAGAGGCGGGTGGTGGTCTCCAAGTTCAGGCCCCGGCTCCTCTGGCGGCGGTCTTGCTTCGATAACCAGCGAACAGGTTGGTTGGACGTATGCATCTCCTGAAGGTGTCTCTGGCGGAGAAACTGCGCGCCTTGCGAAGTAATCTGTACTTCGATCACTTGGACGAGGCGGAATTACATCGGGTGGCGACCTGCACCGTGTTGCGCCAGTATGGACGCGGTGAAGTGATCTTCTTGGAAGGCGAAGAGTCGGCTGGATTGCATATCTTGCGGAAGGGCTGTATCAAACTCTACCGCCTGTCCCCGCAAGGACGGGAATATATTGTCCGCCTGGTCTTGGAGGGGGATACCTTCAACGAAGTGTCGGTGTTTGATAATCGCGGCAATCCGGTCAACGCCGAGGCGCTCGAGACCAGCCAGGTGTGGGTGGTGGAGCCTGAGTGTATGCGCTCGATGGTACGTCTTAGCCCGGAATTTGCACAAAAGGTCATTTATAACTTGGGCCAAAACCTGCGGATTCTGGTACAGACGGTGAGCGAAATGGCCTTCTACCAGGTTACCCATCGCCTGGCGCGCTTGATTCGTGATCTGCCCGAGGAGGAGATGGCGCTCTTGACCCAAGAACAGATGGCCGCCCGGCTAGGAACCGTGCGGGAGGTAGTGGCCCGTTCGCTCCGCGAGTTGGAACGCGCTGGCGTCATCCGCACCGAAAACAGACGTATCCGGATTGCGGACCGCACTTTGCTCGAACAATGGACTCAAGGGCAGTGGAATTAGATCGTCTTCGCCCGACGGCCAAATTGACCGCTGTTCTACCGCTCAGGGGATGAGACTCCTGACATTGTAGGTCGGACAATCTGTCCGACCTACACGCATTGTGCCTCTTCTTCTGTGTGGAAACCGAGACGAGAGACGTTCATTTCCCCGGCGGTGAGGCCGGCGTGGGAACGGGGTCTAGGGTGTAATACATGCCTATTTGCAACAGTGTCGGGTCATTGACA
>JANWWB010000150.1 GCA_025056515.1 Anaerolineales bacterium | reverse complement strand
ACGATGGCGGCGAACTCGTTCTCAAAACGCCGCACCATCGGCCCTGTTGTGATCCACCCTGAATTTAGCGTCTCTCGAAGCAGTTCGTACTCATTATTGTCGATATCGGGTTGAGCGAAGGGAAGAAAGACGGATCGAGACATAACGGTCTTACTCTTACTTGCTGCTTGATTTAATCATTAAACCTATGTAATGAGTACGTATAGGTGGAAAGCTTGCCAGAAGCGGATAAAATAGATCGGTCAGCTTGCCGAGCCTTCTTGCCAAAGGGGGCAGCAAGGTAATAGATTTCAACTGTATCCGGTAATTAGGAAACAGATGTGAAAGCTGGTCTCTTTTAACCGGGAGGGTGTTGCGGTTTTTGGGATTTCGATAACGAAAATCGTACCAGAGAATTGCTCCTCCCGGCCGCAGCACACGATTCGCTTCATAGGCTACGTGTACGCGCATCTTGGCGTCCAGAATGGAACTGAAGACGGTAAAGAATATCACCAGATCAAAGTACGCGTCCGCATACGGTAAACATTCTGCATTTCCAAGCGTCCAGGAGAACGAAGGATATCGCTGCTTCGCAGAGCGGATTCGACTTTCGAGCAGATCGAGGCCGAACAGATAGTTGGGTTGAGCGTCCCACTGTAGAAAGTCGGCCAGCACCGCTCCATTTCCACAGCCGATATCGAGAATTCGCGCATTGGTGAGCGGCAACAGGTGTGCTTGCGCAAGCAATTTCTGTAGAGCGCAAACGCGCTCGGCGACAATTCTTTGATTGCCGGGGTTTTCTGCCGACCACAGTGTATTGGCCAAGTTGGCATTTTGATAATCTTGATAGGTGCGCTTCAAACGTTCGACTTCGGCTGAAGTCTCAAACTGTTCTTCTGACGACACAAGTAGCCCTTTGCGTTTTCAAGCTTGAACTTCAATTGGCTTTACAAACAAAGGAAGAACGCCACCTCCACAGACCATAGAGAAACCCTATGCCATAGGCGAAGTGAAGCGTAGCGAAAACAATAGGCAAATAGGGCATCAGGCGCTTTTCGTGGCGTCCAACATAAAAAGTGGCAAGACCATTGGCTACCATATAGGTCAAAGCCGGCGTTAACCATATCTTTCGGCGAAACAACCCGTACATTAGCAGTCCCCCGAAAAACGTAACGACAAAGAGACCTGGCGCCAGATGGCGTCGCGCCGGAATGGCCCCGCGCTTTTGGATTACGCGCACCTTATACATTCCATAATTGAAATATTGTTTCCACAAACTTTTCACCGACGAACGGCTATAATATACAGCGCGAATCGAGGGATCCAGCCAAATTTTGCCGCCACTTTGAACTAGGCGAAAGTTAAACTCGTCATCCTGATTGCGGACCAACTCCTCATCCAACACACCAATTTTATCGAAGACCGAACGGCGATATGCGCCAAAGGCTACGGTGTCAACGAACCCGGGCTGAACGGTTTTCATGCGGAAAGCGGCGCCGCCGACGCCAAACCATGAACTTTGGGCCAGAGCGATGGCCCGGGCGACCGTTGTTTTTCCTACCGTCTCGATCGGCCCTCCGACACAGTCGGCCTTGGTCTGCTCAAGTAGCTCAACGCATCGAGAAACGTAATTTGGGGCAAATTTTGCGTGACCTCCGGCAACAATGATGACATCGCCTTTTGCTCTCTGCAAGGCGAGGTTAAAACCTGCCGGCATGCTATGTTTGGGATTTTCAATCAAATAGATGCTTGGAGAGGGATGAGAGGCTGCGATTTGTGCGACGCGCTCAACCGTCCGATCGGTTGACTGGCCATCCGCCACCAAAATTTCCATCCATTCATGCGGGTAATCTTGCTCGATTAAGGCATGCAACGCCTCTTGAATAAATGGGCCTTCATTGCGTACGGGGAGAATTATAGAAACAAAAGGTCGAACCCGATTGGACATAAAAAATCATCTTCCCAGCTTGTCTAGAACTTCAAAAAGAGAATGTGCGCGAGCTTCCAGTGAAAAAAGTGTGGCGATACGTCGAGAGGCTCGCTGACGAGCACAGACATCGGCCGACAACGCATTTTCAATTGCACGTGCAACCTGTGGTAAATCGTTGTACGGGACAATATAGCCGGCGTCTCCAACGACTTCAGGCAGCGCTCCCCGATCACCCACCACCGGAACACATCCCGCCAGCATTGCTTCTGCCAATGACATACAGAAAGATTCATAATGGGAGAGTTGCACGTAAACGCTTACAGTTTGCATGAAGCGGCGTAAATCATCATAGTGCATGGGGCCGGGGATAAGTAAATTGGGAGGCGCCATCTCCCGAAGCCGACGCAGTGCTTTTTCGCCTTGATAAGGCCCGATGATTAAGAAAATGCAATTAGGGAACAACGCTGCGAGTTGAGCAAAGCGCAACAAACCTTTAAGTTCTAGCGCTAGTTCGTTAACACTGCTCACGGTCAAAATAAAGGGTTGCCGCAGTGTCTTGTCGACCGGAACGGTGGTTTCTTTTCCAGGAAGAGCGACGCCATGGGGAATGACGCGTATTTTCTGTGGATTGACGCCTGCATTAGCAATCGCCTCGCGACCGGCAAACTCTGACACCGGCAGCACTTGATCGGCCAGGCGAAAGACCCATTGACCGATCCAACGACGTGGGCCGGGACGCATGTTGCCGTAACCGATTTCGGGTTCATCGGCTACATCATATCCACTGGAAACCACAATACACGGCTTTTTAAGTAGTTTGGCGAAGAAGAACGGCAAGAGGGCATGAAACGCTCCGAACCAGGCAAAAACCAAGTCACACCACAACACACCCTGAATCGTCGCAACTGTTGCAAGAAGGAGTTGCTTGGGATGCTCGTGGCGAACATATAACTCTCGAACGACATGCCGTTTGCTTAAAATTTCTTGATCGATGCGGGTAAAAGTTGCCGGGTAATTATGAACAAAAAGGATCTTCATTGCGAATTAGAGAACGAAGTTTATACCGGAATAAATTCGGAAAAAGATTATTGATTGGGAACGGTAGATAACGAACTATGAATGTCATCGGCCGCAGAGGCGCCGGTCTGCGGAGGCCGCTCTCGTCGTTGCCAAGGCAATACCAGAAATTGACGCGACAAAATTGAAAGCACAATCCAGAGAAAGAGCATTAGCCATGCAACATTCCAGATGAAATCTACGAAACCGCCTGTGATTACGGTGTTGACCATGAAAAAGCCCATTGCAGCGACAAATACCGGCGTCTTGGGCAAGCTTAATAATGCATTGTAGATTGTTTGAATGACAAACCCCACAATAAAAGGCGCTACGATCAATCCGATCCAACCGAAATTCGCCCAAGCTTCGGCGATGAACAACGTATTGATGACTCCCGCCGTGCCGCTTTCCACGGCGGCCGGGTTAATAATTTCCATGAGGACACGAGCCGATCGAGCATGTTCAACCCCAAAAAGGGAACCGGCAAGCCATCCGGGAAAGCTCGCTCCTTGTAGAAAAGGATGCATGGAAGGGAACACCATAAAGTGGAGAGGGACGCCGGCGACTGCGGTCATCACGATGCGGCCGATAGGTCCTCGAGTCAGCCCGATATCTAAATGACCCGTCGTCAAAATATACAAAAAAGAAATCAATATGGCGGTCAATATGGCGATAGAAACGATTCGCGAAGGGGTGAATCCTCCTCGAATAAAGCCTCGAATAAAAAATAACGCTAATAGATAATTGAGAATTGGCAATTTTTGACCATCACTTGTCACAGCGAGCACTGCTGTCGCAAACGTCATGAAAAACCAGAGCTTTATGCGACGATTATGGGGATATAACAGCGAATACGCAAAAGCAACATAAGACACAAAAGGAGCCAAAAGGATGGAAAAGAGATTGCGGATGTACTGATTGCCGCCGAACTCTCTCCCTGCATCGATGCGCAGTTGTGCAAATTCAAAGCTCGATATATTCGAGGAAAATAAAGCGATAAACGGAGCTTGTCCTACCACAGAATATACGTAAAGGGTGGCTGCGAGAGCGATCAATGACATGCCGCCCCAAAACGCCAAGAGCGCGCTGTCTTTTCGACTTTGCAAGGGTCGAATCGGAGCGGCGAAATAAGCAAACAGTTTTGCCTTAATTTTTCCACCCCATATGAATTTTTGCGTAAAAATCATGGCGATCGGCAATGCAATCAAGGTGTAGGCGATCGACCAGTACGATAAGATGAGATGCTCTTGTGCGGTTCTTGAAATAAGGTAATGTTCAACCCCGAACACGAAGGCTAAATTGATGCCGATAAAACTTTGCAAAATGAGTCCGAAATAAAAAACCCAAGAAACGAGATTCAGGCGCCGGAGAGACATGCTGCCCGAAGCTATTTGAAACAGACGAAAGCTTGTTATAAAAATGAGTGCGGAAATGGGGAGGTAATAAAGATGCATCTTGCTTACTTCTGACGCTTGCTTCTGACGCTTGCTTCTGACGCTTACTTCTGACGCTTACTTCTGACATTGTCCCGTTATGGTTCGCTGTGCGCTTTCAAGTAGAGCGTGTTGAGAGCCGGTTCGATCCGTTTTAACCGCCTCGCTGAAAGTTTGTTTGGCCTCTATGCAACGGCCAACAGCTGCATACGCCACGCTCAGGTCCACAAGGTAGGGAATGTATCGCCGGCCGGAAGGCTGCTGCAAAATGGTTTCTAAATAGCGAAGCCCCTCTTCCGGGCGGCCGCTGTTAAAAAGCGCCTTTCCTAACCAAACAGCGTTGTCCAAAGTCGGTTGCTGTTCATGAATTTTTTCGAAAATTTTTGCTGCGCTTGCGTAATCTTTCTTATAGAAGTACGCCCTTCCCATCATAAATCGAACCTGAACAAATTCACCGTCGTGAGGAAGGGCGGCTCCGAATTCGATCACTTCATCAAATAGATTTTTCGATAGTAACAAATGAAGGTACGCAGATGCAAGCGATGGATCCGCTTGAATCATGTCCATATATTGTTTTTGAGTCTTTGTATCGATCCTATCTTCGTGCTCAACGAGCACTTTGACGAGGAAAATTCGTTCGGCAAGTCGGGATATGTCGATAGTCTTTAGAATTTTTTCCCAGTCGCCTTCTGCAAGCGCACTTTCAAGCATAAAATTCCGGGCTAAATCGAGATGGGTGGAGAGACTTTCTTGAAAGTGTCGACGCGCTTCAGAGAAATTGCCGGCTCGATAGTTGGCGAGCCCTTGCAAATAGGGAGTTGCTGTATCGGGAGAATGCGCCATCGTCAAGTTGCGACCGGGATGCAAAGCGTTTATGATCGCCAAATTTCCCCAATTGGTTTGCATGAAAGAGAAGATGGAAAAACGAAGCAACATCGTCGCACATAGAGCCACAGCTTGGAAAAGCAGAATCGTCTGCGACCATTTACAAAACAGCTCGTATATCCGAGACGTGCGCATATTTCGAGTCTCAGAAGGATGTCGAATCATTGCGAATCTTTAGAAGCCACTCGGCGACTTGTGCCGCGCGTTGTTGCCAGCTATGCTTTTCACGAACTTGTAAAACATTGTCTCGCATCTTCTCGATTTCAGAGGGAGAGTTTGCAAGATAGGCAAGCAACTGTTTGAGCTCCTCGGCAGAATTTGCCACCCACCCTATACGTTCTGCTTGAACAAATTTGGCGGCTGTTGTGTTGCCCGAAACAATCACCGGAACCCCAAAGCCTACTGACTCAAATAGCTTCAGGGGGATGGTAAGACCGCGATATTCATGCGGAATGTAAAACAATAAGGATATATGGCTTTGGTGATACAGGGGCTCCAGTTCTGTTTCGTTGGCGTGAACGATGGAAATCTTGGACGACAACAACGCTTCATAAGCGCTTTTCCAAGAGAGCCACTCCTGTTTACGGCAAGAAATCGTTAACCGGACAGCAGGGCTTTTCTGGACCGCTTGCAACATAGGTCGAATATCATACAATGGAGGAACAATTCCTCCTACATAAAGAAGATGTAAGACTGCGGGCGCAGCGCATGGTTGCAAATCTTTGCGCAGGAAGTTTGCATTTGAAATTTTACAACCTGGAGGCAAAGCGATTACACGAGGATCGTCCTTAAAAAAAGGTATCTTTTTTTGCATATCGAGCGCCGGAAGAAACAAAATGTCCAAATAACGAGCATACAAATATAGTTCGTAGTAATAGAGGGGATAGCTGACAAGCCCCTTGTACCACTGGACATGATTTCTGTATTGATCAAATTTCCAGTGTATATCTCGATAAAAAAGTCCTAATGGAATTTTTTTCGCTCGCAACTTATCAAAAATTGAGAGTTCTTGAAGGGCCTGGACGATAGATGTGGTTTTATCTCGCACGATCGGCGGCGCAGTGGTTGATTCTCCATAAAAGAATTGATATTGAGAATGGGTTGTGCGGGATAAGTCTTTCACCAATCGGGAAATTTTTTCGGTGCGCTGCGAGAGAGTACCGGTGATTTCATAGATATCGTATCCGAGAGAGCTAAACGCCTCTAACATCTTAATAGGACGCACCTGACTTCCACTTTGAGGAGCGTCAGATAGTGGTGCAGGATAGTAAAAAATCATTTTACGAGTCATTAGGCATCTCGTTTTTTACTTCCTAATTAATTCACCTTGCCATCTGGCTATCAAGGTTTTGGTAAATCTTTAGAAACATGAAAATTTAGAAACGTGAAAAGTTGTGGCCGTGAATGCTTATCAATCAATAAACTTGTTGCCTCTATCCTTTAAAAATATTCATCTGCGTTTTGAGAACATAAAGTGTATAGAGAATCATCCACAAAATTGCAGTTATCACCACCAACAGTGACTCGTGGAATAAGACGGACGCAAGCAAGAAGGTCGCTCCAGCAGGCAGAAAAAGAAGCACGTTTTTGGCAAGAATTCTAATCACATTGCGCAGTGGCACCCCAGAGGTCGATAGGATTGAATAGTTGATATAACCGTACACAAGGATTCCTGTCGCCGCAAATAAGAAAATGGAAATGCGCGGTTCCTGAACCATTCCCCCCATCCATAACGAAAGAAATCGGGTCAGAAAGTTGACAATGTTCCAACGCAGCATACGTTCTTGTTTTTCGAGCACGTTAAATATTGTGCTCAGGGGCGAGGAGATGAACCAGACGAACGCCCAGATGCTCAAGATTTGCGCATAGCTTCCGGCCTCCGCCCATTCAGGGCCAAAGAAAATCGTAAACAAATCGCGGCCGGTCAACGTTAACGTGAGCATGGGAAACAAACCAACGAGGACCAGCCGATGGAAGGTGTTTTCAACCAAAATGGAAAGGTTGCCTTGCTGATGCGCTTCGGCGGCTCGAGGATAAAAAACCTGCGCAATGGCGCTGCCGATCAAGCTCATCGGCAACTGCAGAATCCGAAATCCAAGCGAGTAATACCCTACGATGCTCGATGAAAAAAAGACGGAAAGCAGAAAGGCCGGCAATTGCCAAGAGAAGCTGTTGAGAAGCGCCGACCAGGCGTCATACAAGGGAAATTTGCGGTATCGTTTCACGGCGGCGAGGATCTTGCGTGGCCGCACCGCTCTCTGAAATATCTCCTTGTCATCTTGAAAAAGCTGCACTCCTAGCGCAACGACGGCAAGCGCCTGTCCGCCGATGCTCGAGACAATCAATGCCCCACCACCGGGTACAAGACCGATAAACCCGAGCGTAATTTGAGAAGTTATAGTGCCGGCTGACTGAAGAATACGAGATATGGATAGGCGACCAAAGCGCCGAGTGCGCGTATTCCAATAGTTGAATCCGAGAAAGGCGCCGGCAAGAAAAGTCGCCGGCGGAACCAGCCACAACCAGGGAGCCAATAAAGGAGCCTTCAGCAAATCAATAATGAACTTATGGCCCCAGCCGATGATAAAGAACGCAAGCAGTGAAACCAACGCAGCGAAAATTAGACTTGCTCCCAAAACATTTGCCGCTTCTTCAACTTTTTCCGGCAACGTAATTGCGAGTTCGTAACGCAAGCAAGCAATTACACCGAGAATGGTTGTAATTGATGTGAAGAGCGCCAGCACGCCAAACGCTTCGGGGGTGTAAAGACGCGTTAAAATAGGCGCTGCTAAAATTAACAGCGCCTGTGCGAAGGTTGTCCCTGAAACTAATTTGAGAACATCGCGCCCAAAAGTCCCTTTAGCCCGCTCAACTGCATCAAGGGTGTGCGGGCGTGAAGTCTCGACTGTGGATGTCTCAGACATGCGTCTGTTGGCGATGCACTTCTACCTTTCGACCTCCGACGGCGATTATCGGCGCTGTGGATTGATTCGGCGTCTACGTCCACGCCGACGATTGCTTCCGCCACTGCGCGCCACCGTCTCTTGCTGCGCCTGGCTCGGCCTCAAGTAGATCGGCAAGGCCGGCGTCTCCTGCTTTCTTTGATTCTTGTCTCATGCTCCACTGTTCTCCACCACCCATTTGCGACACGCTGCAACCAGCGCACGCGCCGTTTCTAACCCGTGCACGGCCTCGGGTCGCATATACACTTGTCCAGGCGTCAGGTCGGGCAATCCGTTCGGGTAACGCGTAGGGATGTAAAATTTGTCCAGGAGCGCGGCCTGTTCGATCCACTGGGCTACATCGGACAAACGCTGTTTTTCTGGAAAATCCATTACCAAGCGCTGGATCGAATGTTCCCACGGCTCGGCGTCCACCCAATACCACAGCGCCTTGACCGTTTTTTCTCCGCTCTGCTGTGCGTAAAAGCAGGCCTGCGCAAACAGACCTGCGTTCAGCAAAGTCTCGGCGGCGCGCAAGCCTTCTTCAGCCGTCAATAGCCAGCGTTCCGCCTCACGCCGATTCTTGCTCACGCTCATAAATGATCTTCCCTTCGCATAGCGCTTTTTGAATAAAGCGACGATGTGCGATCTGCGTCAGCTCGTCAGGAGTGTAGATCAAGAGGTCGACTGCACGGTCGGGGACCGCACGCGCGATCGGCGCCAGCAATTCATCGTACCTAGCCAGGAAACGCTTGTCCGTGCCCATCACCACGATCAGGTCGAGGTCGCTCCGCCGCGACGGCTCGTTGCGCGCCAGCGATCCAAAGACGATCGCCCGTACAACTCGGTGTTGATCGAAGATCGGATGCAAACGTTCTGCAATTCGATCCAGTTCGCCGTTCAACGCTCTGCGCTCCCCATATCCAGCCCGAACAAATTGCATGCATCTGTCCTATTTTGAGCTTGCGAAAATTCCTGTGAGAGAGCGGATCTCTTGCATATAGGCGTTATCCTGGTGCATATCACCGGCGTTACGTAGTTGATTGAGTCGCCGTTTCTGCATTGACAAGCGCTTCCGCCACTATGCGCACCACCGTCTCTTGCTGCGCCTCGCTTAACTCCGGATAAATCGGGAGCGCCAGCGTCTCCTGTGCAGCCTGTTCGCTGGCCGGGAAGTCGCCGACCTTGCAGCCCAGATCGGCGAAGCACTCCTGCAGATGCAGCGGTACCGGGTAGTAGATTTCGCAGCCGACGCCGTGCGCCTTCAGATGCGCCATCAGCGCGTCGCGGCGCTTGCTGCGAATCACAAATTGGTTATAGACGTGGCGGCCGTAGCCCACATCGCAGGGCAGGCCTACGTCGACGCCCGCCGTTGTGAACAGCCGGCGATAGCGCTCGGCGTTGCGTTGGCGCGCCGCCGTCCACTCGTCCAGATGCTTGAGCTTGACGCGCAGCACTGCGGCCTGGAGCGCATCGAGGCGGAAGTTGCCGCCCACCACCTTGTGGTAGTACTTGGGGCGGGCGCCGTGTCCGCGCAACAGACGGACCTTGTCCGCAAGGTCAGGGTCGTTGGTCACCACCATGCCGCCGTCGCCGAAGCCGCCCAGGTTTTTGGATGGGAAGAAGCTGAAGCAGCCGAGGTGGCCCAGCGAGCCGGCGCGGCGCCCCTTGTACTCGGCGCCGATGGCCTGCGCCGCATCTTCGATGACATAAAGGCCGTGGCGCTCGGCTACGGCGAGGATCGGATCCATGTCCGCCATCTGCCCGAAAAGATGCACGGGCATGATGGCGCGGGTGCGCGAGGTGATGGCCGCCTCAATCTGCGCCGGGTCGAGGTTGTAGCTCTGCGGGTCGATGTCCACGAAGACCGGTCGAGCGCCGAGGCGCGCAATGGAGCCTGCCGTGGCGAAGAAGGTGTAGGGGGTGGTGATCACCTCGTCGCCGGGTTGCAGGCCGATGGCCATCAGGCTGACGAGCAATGCATCGGTGCCGGAGGAGACGCCGACACCGTAGCGGCAGTGAGAATAGGTCGCCACCTCCTCCTCCAGCGTCTCGACCTCCGGGCCGAGGATGAACTGCTGCGACTCCACCACCCGCTCGATGGCGGCGCGGATTTCGTCGCGCAGGGCGGCGTATTGGGCTTTCAAATCGAGCAATGGCGTCTGCATCTTGTGGGTCACTTTTTTAACCTGTATCCGTTCACTTTGAAAAGAGCCTTTGCATTCATTTCAGGAGTTATGCAGTTCGGTGAAAACCTTCTCGTAAAATGAGATTTTTTGCAACCAGCAGGCGCAGCTCACAGTTACGCTTCCTCACATTTTCCAGGCTTTGCAGGCCATCAAGAGCGTGAGGCTCTCAGCCGCCCCTACGATGAAACCCGTACACTCGCGCAGCCCACTATCGGTTGCCAGGGTTCATTATAAGAATTGCAGGAAAAGCGTTTTCAGCTTTTCCAGGTCATCAGGACTTTCCTGTAGAACCCGATATCCAATCTCTCGGTCGATGTCCAGATACTCATGCACAAGCACATTACGAAAGCCGATGATGCGAATCCAGGTCTGTTCGGTGGAGAGATCGATATATCCTCCCTCTCGCAGCCGATGCGGCACATCGCTATACCAGTCCACGCTCCCCAAGGTTGAAGTCTGCGACGATATGGTTGCCGAGGTCT
>JANWWB010000149.1 GCA_025056515.1 Anaerolineales bacterium | reverse complement strand
GACAGGCTGACGGCAGACAAAACCTTCGCAAACATAGGCGGTGGGTTGGTCGTCAATGGGCGGACGATTTTCCAGCAAGGGGGGAGAGCCAGGAGGCGGGGGAAAGTCGGCAACGGCGACAACAGCCGTTGGGCGCCAAGTTGACCAAATGGCGCGCAAGAGTGCCTGGGTCTGAGGATGGTGTAAGGAACCGATTATTGCGACTTCTTGCCTTTGAGAATGGACCAGGTGGGCGACTTGCAACCAGCGTCCGAAAGCGGTCGGGTAACGACCGGCAAGCGTTTCGACGAGGCCGAGCATTTCTTCGGCCTGGTTGTGCCAATCTGGACGATTGGTAAAAGTGGCCAACTTGAGGAGTGCCTCGGCGGCCAGGGCATTGCCACTGGGTGTGGCGTTGTCTTGTAGGTCGCGCGTGCGCAAAGGTAGGTCGCGCTGGTCTTCGGGAGTGTCGTAGAAGCCGGCGGAGGGATGAGGGAAGAGAGAGGACATTTCATCTGCCAGATCAAGGGCAGCGACAAACCAGCGCGGTTGGAAGTCTGTTTGGTAAAGTTCGAGCAAGCCCAAGATGAGAGCGGCGTAATCTTCGAGGAAGGCGGGGCCACTCAGCTGACCTGCACGCCAGGCGCGGTGAAGACGTCCATCGGGACGGAGGGCGGTGAGCAAGAACTCTGCGTTTCGCGTAGCCAAAGAAAGATACCTCGTCTTTGCAGAACGAAGCTCGGACACTGGCTCGGCCTGCCGCTCTGTCTCAAAACCGGCCAAAGCGCGAGCGGCTTCGGCAAAAGCAGCTAACATCAGGCCGTTCCAAGAAGTGATGACTTTATCGTCTGTTTCTGGACGTGGGCGTTCGAGACGTGCTTGAAACAATCGGGCATAGCAGGCCTCCAGTTTGGCGGCGACCGTTTGCGGGTCCAGGGTGAAGCGAACTGCAAGCGAGGCTTCGTCCAAGGCCCGACGCAAGGTGAGTCCATCGGCTGTGTTCCGTTCACCGATTCCGTGCGCCGCGTTGAATAAGACACTTTCTTCGCCCAGGGCATGATATAGTTCTTCGGTTGTCCAGAGATAGAATTTACCCTCTTCTCCCTCTGAATCAGCCGCTAAACTGCTGTAAAACCCCCCTTCCGGGGAGGTCAATTCTCGAGCAACGAAATCCAGGGTCCGCAGGCAGACGCGCAGATAGCGTTGTTGGCCACTCACCTGCCAGGCATGCAAGTAGGTGCGCGCCAGGAGGGCGTTATCATAGAGCATCTTTTCATAGTGTGGGACATGCCAGCGGGCATCGGTGCTATAACGGTGGAAACCGCCGCCAACTAGGTCGTACATCCCCCCTTGGGCCATAGCATCTAGGTTGTGACGGACAAGGCGCAGGAGCGCTTCGTCACGGCTTGCTAAGTAGCGCATCAGGAGGAAATCAAGCGCCATGGCTTGGGGGAATTTCGGCGCCGCTCCCCAACCGCCATTCGCCCAGTCGTAGGTTTGGCGTAGAGCGCTTTCCGCTTCGTCGAGACGGCTGAGTGAAAGAGGCTGTTGGCTTTCGAACCGGCCGGCTTGTTGTAGGTAGCTGATGACTTCTTGCGCCGCGCTCAGAATTTCGTCGCGTCGTTCTTTCCAGGCACGCGCTAGTCCGAGTAAAACTTGACGGAAGGAAGGCAAACCGTAGCGCGGCGTTGGGGGGAAGTAAGTGCCGGCATAGAACGGGCGCAGGTCGGGGGTCAGGAAGACAGACATTGGCCAGCCGCCAGAACCGGTTAAGGCAACAGTCGCTTGCATGTAGAGACTGTCGAGATCAGGTCGTTCTTCGCGATCGACTTTGATGTTGATGAAATGTTCGTTCATCAGCGCAGCGGTTTCT
>JANWWB010000144.1 GCA_025056515.1 Anaerolineales bacterium | reverse complement strand
GGCTTCCACGCTGGCGTTGGGCAAGTTTAACCCGGCGGCTAGCGCATTCCGTAGTGTTTTTCGCTTTTGGGAAAAGCCAGCGCGAACCAGGGTAAAGAAGTCATCGATGAGCGATGGAGCCAGAAAAGGTTCCGCAGCTATCTCAATCCGAAGAATGGCCGAGTCCACTTTGGGTGGTGGATAGAATGCCCCAGCTGGAATGCGCCCAGCAATTGAGGGATAACCATATACTTGCACACTCAATGCTAATAGGCTCATCTCGCCGGGCTGTGCGCAGATTCGCTCTGCTACTTCTAGCTGGACGGTTAAAATCATGCGACGAGGACGCCTGGGCTTCTCGAGCAGATGGCGAAGAATGGCTGAAGTAATGTAATAAGGGATATTTGCTACAACGACATATTCTTGGGAAGAGACCAAATCTGCCGGATTAAGCGCCAGAATATCTCCCTGGACTAGACGGACGTTCGGATAGGAAGAGAGAACTTCTTGTAAAATGGGAAACAAGCGCACGTCCAATTCGACTGCTGTCACCGAGGCGGCCAGACGCGCCAAATGACGGGTGAGATTGCCAACACCTGGCCCAATCTCCAGCACCTCTTCGTTTGGCGAAAGCTCGGCTATCGCCGCAATCTTTGCTAGGATGTTTTCATCGTGCAGGAAATTCTGGCCTAACCCCTTGCGGGGATGAATGCCGTAGCGGCGTAGCAGGGTCGCAATGGGAAGGGGGGCAAGGCTCATGGGGGAGGAGGGCAATAACCGGTCAAAGTGCTACACGGCGGAGGAATGTAATAAGGGAAGGAAGCGGGGGGTGGCCAAAGGAAATAGACGGTTACCCAGCGATGCCAAGGGACATACGCTTCGGTTGGATACGCCAAGTCAATCCAACGTCCTGAGATGGCACCGGTATCGGCTGCTTCGGCATAACCATAGCCGGGCACGTACATTTGTGTCCCATACGGTATATAACGAGGGTCAATTCCTGCCAGGCCGATCCGAACGCGCTTTCCCGAGGCCGTGATATCACTTGTGACCGGATGGTACGAAGTGGCATAGAAAGGCAGGGCGCGCCAATACGTGATCGTGATTCCGTCCACCACGGCTGTTTTCATAACAACGCGCGTGCCGTAGAGCGTAATTTGGTCCTGAGGCGGCCGCACCATCGTCTCCCCCTCAACCACTTCTGCGACGGCCACCCCATCCTCCAGGCGAGTGCGGACACGCGCCAACGCCAAGCCAGGTTCGCCGCTTTGGAGCAATTGTGTTTGGTCGAGCTCTAGTTCAGCTGAAAACTCCATGCGCTTTTCGTAGGGAAGAATTTTTGGCGTGGTGGTGATTGTTTCTACGACTCGGATGATTCGAATCATGCCGTTTTCTGGCAGCGGCTGATTTTCAGCAGGTTCACTTCGGTCTAGCCCGATCAGGGGTAGACCGGCCTCGGCCAGCGCCTCGCCAACCGTTTGGGCAGCAGAGCGAATGCGGAGTTGTAGTCCATCTACTTGTACAGTCAATTCACGAGCTGGCGTCCATATGACACTTAAACCGTTAACAATGGGCGTTTCGAGCGGCAGGGAGAATCGGTCAGCAGGGGAAAGCGCAAAACCTGCTTCCTCTAGCGCTTCCGCAATCGAGTTTGCGGAGGTGAACAGGGTGATGACCTTGGAAGGCGTCTGAACGGTTAAGGGTACGGCTCGACGTATTTGGAGCAGACAGGGACGCGCGCAAGCCGAGACGGGCGCATCGGCGGCGATTGTTTGTCCCCGAAACAGGAGACGGTCATCTGGCCCGAGCGCTAGACCGGCTTGATCGAGAGCTTGTCCGAGGGTCGCCGCCTCGGTCGTCACAGTATAAAGCGTCTCCCCCTCCAAGATGAACAGTTGTTGCTTGCTTTCCCGACACGCAGCCAGAAGCCCCAAGAGAACCAGCAGGACCGGCAGAAATGGTATAAAGTGAAAAGGTCTTCTTCGGTAGACGTTCATGCAAAACGATTCTACCAGAAGCGAAAAGCGGCATTCCGCCGCTTTTTGCGCTTTGAGCCGAGTTATAACTCTTCTTCTTCTTCTTCGTCCAGCCAGTCTTCTTCTTCGAGTTCTTCATCTTCCCATTCGTCCAGATCGTCTTCCCAATCGTCGTTTTCCATGGATTCCTCATTGGGGGAATAGGTTACGCATCCGGTGTCTGGGTCGATCTCGACAGCAGCGGCGCTGCAGTATCCTTCATCCAGGAAAATGCAATCGGTATAGTGACAGCGAATGCGGGGCATGAGTTTCCTCCTACGATACAGTGACAGTATGTTTGATTAAGCGAATAACCGCAAGGATGAAAATCAAGGTGATCACGATAGCCGAAATGATGCAGAAAGGACAATATGCTTGCAGGATGGCGGCTTCTATATAGGTGAGGTAAGCAGAGAACAACAAACCGATCAAGCTCATCCCAAAGACCAACAGCGGCCCCTGTTCGACAAGAAAACGGTTACGAGTCTCAAACAGAAGGACGCTAGCGATTGCCAGATATCCTATCAGCCCAATCAAAGAGACAGGAATACCATAGACTTCTGAGTAAGGACTGTAATTGACCGTGGCGCAATCCCCGCTTCCCAGGCACATTTTGTCGTTGCTGGTGAGTTTGTAAATCAGCAAGTAGGCAGCATCGAGGATACCTATGAAGGCAAGGATGAGACTGAGGGTGCGTAATGCAGTTGTTGAACGACCAGAAGGCATAGGCTATCTCCAAAATAAAGCAGGCACGCATTTTACCCCAGAGAAGAGAATCCGTAAAGCCATAATTGCTGCGGATATTGTCCACAAAGTGTTGACGAATTTGACTGGGTTCTTTCCTGCCCGAACATCCTGCGTTTGCTTGTCTATCTCCTCAAGCTCACCCAGGTTGTACCAGCGACAGCCACAATCCTCGCTCCAGCCCGGCTGTGCTTTTCACCCCTCGCATCCCCGCCACGCATTGTCGAATGCAACCTATCGTCCGCTCCATCCGCTTATTCGTTACAGGAACATCTGTGCGCCGGTGGTCCAACACATACCGTTTTCACACATTGGACAGCTGCAATGCCATCTGCGCCAACTGAACTTCGCCCTGCATTGTCTGCCTCTCAACTCGCTTACCAGCTGCTAATAGACTGCATACAACATCTTGTCCCGATCCGGCGCACGCGCTTGCACCATGGTCCACACTTGTTCTGCCACTGCCTGCACACATCTATCTCGTTACTGCCTAAGCCC
>JANWWB010000118.1 GCA_025056515.1 Anaerolineales bacterium | reverse complement strand
TGTATTTCTGGGCAGCGGCTTCCATATCGCCATCGGTGCCAATCCGTTCGATACTTACTTGCTCGCCGAGCAGATTGACGACAACAGCTTTGTTGCGTTTAGATGACCCAAGACTGATGCTAACGGCACGTTTCATCCTTTTGCTCCTTGCATGAGATGTCGGCGCGAGTATACACCCATCCGGATAATCTGCAAATGGCAAAACACCCTTCTCACTATCTTCAGCATACCTAACACCTAGGCTAACAGGCAAGCTTAGAGTGAGATTTGGTGGACATTCCAGAGTTTAGCCTGGATTGCTACCCGTATGCTTACTTTCCTCGAGATTTGCAAACTCGGTAGGCGCCTGGCGAATATGGACAGCCAAGGACTTGCGCCAGACAATACCCTAACGACGGGTTTGCGCGCATGCCTTTCACGAATAACCTTTGTTATAATCTTCGCCATGCTTGGCGCCAAACGTCTCTTACAGATCCTGGATCGTGTACTTGCAAGCGCTTTGCTCATCATTCTCGCAATAAGCGCCAGCACAGTCACAACGCCGCGCACCCTCTACGAAAAGGCGCGACAATTTACCCGTCTCGTAGAATTTGAGCCCCTTGGTTGGACGTTAGATGCATTGGGTGTCAAGCTTATCCAGAGCGCTCTAGATACCCCTTTCTATTTCAGTCCGGAGACCCAGAAAACGATCGTTCAAGATTACTTGCAACTGATTGATGAAATTTTACAGAATGAGTATCGCCTTCAAATGCTTTACGGCGATCCGTCCGTCTCCGACCCCCTTGCGGCTTCCGAAGAACAGCGCGCTCATCTACACCGATTATACGACCGTCAAAAACAGCTGGCGCCCTTGGCCGAGGCTGTCCTAGAAGCCCAAATCTCGGCTTTGCTAGAAGGCTTGGACCTGACCGTTGTTGGGCAGCCCATTCCACCGGTCTTGTTTCACATTAGTCCCTTGCCTTATCATCTGGTTATCTCTCCCCGCGACAAAATTCAGCGCGAGGCCTCGATTGCACTCTTGCCCGACCTTCCCCTTGAAGAACAAATTGCTCTGGAAGAGAAGGTAGCTGCTGCTCTGGACGTTTCGACTTTGGTTGTGCCGGTAGGTGGTATTGGTGCGTACCCGACCATGGTCATGCGGACAACCTCTCTCGACTGGTTGGCTGATACCATTGCCCATGAGTGGATTCATAACTGGCTCAGCCTACGTCCGTTGGGACTTCATTACGAATCTTCGCCCGAATTACGCACTATGAATGAAACCACGGCTTCGATAGCCGGCAGAGAAAGTGCTACCTTATTCATGCAGCGGTACTATCCTGAATGGTCGTCTGTCAGGACTTCTCCGATACACTACAGAGCCGCTCCTGTTCCGCCGGGAGGGTGGCCGCGTCCGGCTTTCGACTTCCGCGCCGAGATGTATGTCACACGTGTCCGCGTCGATGAATTGCTTGCCCAGGGGAAAATTGAAGAAGCCGAAGCATATATGGAGGCGCGTCGGCAAATCTTCTGGGAGAATGGCTACCTCATTCGTAAGCTGAATCAAGCCTACTTTGCTTTCTATGGAGCATACGCCGACCAACCTGGGGGCGCTGCAGGTGAGGATCCAGTCGGTCCGGCGGTGCGCGCGTTGCGGGCACAGAGTGCCTCGTTGGCAGAATTCTTGAAAACCATTGCGGCAATGTCTTCCTTTGAGGAATTGCAGAGAGCCATTCGTCCATGAAGCGAGATCATCCTTCTTTTCTTCCTTGGTTGAAACATTTTCTGCTTCCTTGTCTCTTGTCGTTGGTCGCTTGCGGTGTGCCCACATCCCTAGAGGCAACGGTGCCGTTGTCCCAACCTACTCCTACCCCGCTCTCTATGCCTTGTGAGGTCCTTCCTTATACCCCGCCGTCTCAACTGGTTATTAGCACGCTTCCCGAGGAGAATCTCCATGTCTTGGGACCTAAAGACGCGTCTGTAACCATTCTTCTTTTCACTGACTTGCAATGTCCAGCCTGCGCTTTGTTGGCGACAACTCTTAAGCAAATTCGTGAAGCGCATCCAACAGATGTACGCCTGGCTGTTTTCTATCTCCCCGACAATCGCTTTGACAAAAGTCGCCTGGCTTGGCAAGCCGCCGAAGCGGCAGGATACCAAGGTAAATTTTGGGACATGTATGATTTTCTCCTTGCTCGCCAAGCCGACTGGTACCCACTATCGCCTGACTCTTTCCGCTTGTGGTTAGAGGGACAAACCGAAACCATCGGCTTGGATCCTGCCCAATTTTGGATGGATTTTGAGAGCGAAAGCCTAGCGGCGTTGCTGGACGACATCGAACGAGCGGTTGCTGGGATTTCCTATAAACCGCCGCTTTTGTTTATCAATAGCGATATACCCTACACTGGCCTGGCCGATTTCGCCAGCTTGGATGCGGTTGTCCGCTTGACTCTGCTTGAGAGCAAGAAGTTCCATACTTGTCCTGCCTGGTTGATTTCTCTGGAACGCCAGTATGTCGTTAAGCTGGAAACAACCAAGGGCGAGATTTTCTTACAACTCTTCCCCGAAAAAGCGCCGCTGGCGGTGAACAATTTTGTCTTTTTAGCTCGTGCCGGCTGGTATGATGGCGTTCCTTTTCATCGCGTCGACGCCGGATTTGTTGCACAAACTGGCGATCCTTCCGGGACCGGTTATGGCAATCCTGGTTATTACTTCGCCACTGAGTTTTCACCTGGATTAAACTTCGACCGCCCCGGCCTTGTAGCCATGTCGAACATTGGCGCCCATACCAACGGTAGTCAATTTTTCATCACCCTAGCTGCCTTGCCTGAATTGAACCGTCAGTTTACCATCTTTGGGGAAGTTCTGAGCGGCTTAGAAGTGGTTAGAAGGTTATCCACTGGTGATGTGATTGTGCGCGTGTTGGTCCAGGAACACTAAATACGCCGCCCATAGCGACGCATCCCCCTAAAGACTCCTAGGTGAACCGTCATGTTGAAATTCTTTTCCACTTCACACAGTCGTTCGGTTGTCTTGCTGGTCTTTGCCACAGTTAGCGTGATGACCTTGATGGGCATGGCAGCTTTGCAGACGATTCCTGCTTTGATTCTCTTGCTCACCAAAGAAATAGATGGGGCAGAATTCAGCACCCTCTTGGGAGCCTCTGGTGGTCTGGTCTTCTGCGCTCTGCTTTTTGCACCGTTGATATATGCCAGTGCACGTACTTTGCAAGGCAAAGAGATGCCTCTTTTGAGTGTCCCTCCATTTTCCTGGCTAGCCTTGCTTGTAATGAGCAGTGTATGGGTAAGTGTCTTCATCCTGTCTAGCTTGACTTCTTTGCTAGGAAAGGTGGGGCCTCTGTTGGCTGCGCCGTTTGTCAGTTTAGGCCTTGTCATCCCACCCTTGATGTTTGCCTGGATTGGAGCCGGCGGTCTCTTGCGCGCCTCGCACCGACGTCTCTGGGGGACTCTTGCTCTGTCTCTGACCGGCAGCAGCGCTATTGCAATCAGCATTCAGATAATTCTGTTGGTTGGCGTTCTCGCCATCTTCCTTGTCTCCTCCAAGGCCGGTCCTGAAATTTTGGAGACGATCCAGACTTTGCGTGCTCAAATCGAGCAGGCCGACAGCATGGAAAGACTCCTGGCGATCCTGGCGCCATATCTTGTCCGCTCTGATATAGTTGCGCTGATCATGCTCTTTACTGCGGTGCTTGTGCCTCTAATTGAGGAAGCAGTTAAGCCGCTAGCCGTTTGGCTGATAGGGCGCGAAGTGCATTCTCCTGCGGAAGGCTTTGCTTTGGGCGCTATTTCCGGCGCGGGTTTTGCCATTATCGAAGGGATGCTTTCGATAAGCGAAATGTTGTCCACGCCGTATTTTGGCCTTCCGGCACGCTTAGCCAGCTCCCTGATGCACGTTGCCTTGAGCGCCATCATGGGCTGGGGTATCGTATCCTTTTTGCGAGATAAGAGATGGTTTGCTTTCCTAGGTTCTTATTTGCTTAGCGCTGGTTTGCATGGCTTGTGGAATGGTTCAACTGTCCTGGCGGTCTATGGAGCGTTGCGGATTACCCTGGTAAACGTCTTGCAGGGTGAGGAGATAGGCATAGCAAGCCTGTTGGGCGGCATTTTCTTTCTGGGGTTGGCTTTTCTTGGAATTGCAACTAGCTTGCCGCTCTTAAATCTTCGATTCCGACGTAGACAATCGAGTATAATGGTATCCTCTATTCCTGAAAAAGAAAGAACTTTCGATGAATTGGATTGTTCAGGTCGTTGATTTTGTGTTACATGTTGATCTTTATCTGGAACAGGTCATCTCGAATTACGGCGGGTGGACTTATGGTTTGCTCTTCTTGGTTGTTTTTATGGAAACGGGATTTGTCGTTA
>JANWWB010000030.1 GCA_025056515.1 Anaerolineales bacterium | reverse complement strand
GTAGTCAAGTTGAAGTCATCGGACGAAGTCAGGATTATCAATGGCTCGCCATCCAGGAAATACGCGGCTGGAATCCCTGCTGGATTCCGGCTGACCGTGCGCGTCTTGAAGGAATCGGTGTGAATGATTTGCCGTTTGTATATACCTCCTTGCCCTTGGTGCGCTACGACTATCGCTATCCAGTTGCGCGTGCCATGCGAAAGGGGAATATTGTCACGCTCTCGTGGGAAGCAGTTTGGATGTCCCAATACGAATTGCGTGGTTATCTCATCGAGGCTTGGGTGTGTCGAAACGGGGAAATCGTTTTTATGCCGATTGGCATTACGCCCACCTATGAGCAGAATACAGGCAAGTTTAGCGTAGAGATTGTGGACGAAGCCGGCTGTGCTCAAGCTTCACGGGTGCGAATCGCAACCGTCTCCAAACGCGGTTACACCGTCTCGCCAGATATCCCCTGGCCCCCGGCTTCCCCATGACCCTTGGCAGGAGGATACTCCTGAAAGCCCCCCTTCTCAAGACCTTGCTCTCTGCCTGGGTGCAGATGAACGTCAGGAAGTACCTCTTATTGCAACAGACTGCGTGCAAAGTCCAGCATGGCCTCAATATCTTCAAAGTTACTCACCATGCCTACAGAAATGCGCACTGCGCCCGATGCCTTGCCATCAATGCAAGTGCGAAAATCATCATAGGTCAACCGTTGAACATGAGAGGGATGCGAGAAACAAGCGACTAATTCCATGCGAGAGATCTGCAAGGCAATTTCACCGGCCCCCGGATTACAGAAACAGCCTGTTCGCAATGAAATTTTGCGCGCAGCCGCCTCTTGCTCGATTTTGCGGATATCAATCGGTGCACCATTTGCATCAAAGAAATTGAGCGCCACAGCCCCACCGCGTTGATAGGTGTCCAAAGGACCATAAATCTTGACCAATGGTTTCCCGTTGCTGTGTCTCATCTCGTTGAGATGCTCCAACAGCCAACCGGTTAGGCAACGAACTCGGTCGTGAATCATTTCGATACCCACCGACTGAAGATGTCGTAAGCCAATTTCTACCGCCGGGATATTTAGATAATCCAACGTTCCATCTTCAAAAGCTGCAGGCGGTTCGGCCAGATAGTATGTATCCCCTTGTACGGATGCAACTGTAATTGTCCCGCCTGCAAACCAAGGACGGCGCAGTTTTTTGGCCGCTTCCCAACGCATAAGTAACGCTCCAATACCGGTCGGATAGCCGAACATCTTGTAAAATGAGAGCGGCACAAAATCCGGTTTCCAGCGACTTAAATCGAGCCGATTGGTTGGGGTGAACGCAGCCGCATCTAACAGCACATCCCATCCCAAGCGATGAGCCCGGTCAATCCATTCTAGGGGATGCTGCACCGAAGAGAAATTCGACTGCGCCGGGTAGGCGAAGAGATTGGCGACTCCTGGAGTTCCTCGATTCAGAGCCTCTTCGAGCAACGCCTCCGGTAGACGCATATCGGGTAAGGCGACCGGCACGTAATCTACCTCTGCGCCTTTGGCGCGGGCAAATTCCCGAATTCCATTGACCGAATTGTGGTTGTCAAACGTCAGCAGGTAGCGACTTCCTTGGGTAAAAGGATACGATTCACCCACCAGTTTCAACGCGCCACTGGCATTCGAGGTAAACACACATACATACTCATCTGGAGAAGCGTTAAAGTATCTCAGCACACTTTCGCGCGCCGATTCCACCAGCGCCGTTGCTGCCAAAGAAGTAGGGTTGGTCGAATGCGGATTACCGAAGACGTGGTTCTTAAGCAAATCGTGGTGTTGTCTCAATTGAGACTCGGCATATAAACCGCCACCTGTATAGTCCAAGTACACATGACCAAGACGGTCCAGGCGGCTATATTCTCGCTGCCGAAGCTCATCCAAATCATGAGTGTTGTCATAAGAAGGATAACGACTGATAAATTCAGCGTAGCGTCGCATAATCGCCTCCCGCATTTCTCTCGATGCAGTATTTTACTCCCTCTTCCGTCCTCCCGATCAAACCGCTTGTGAGCCTAGAGCGTTCGAGAGAAGAGCGCTAAGCATGCGATGGCAATTCTTGACGGGGTAACCGCTGCCCTATTCGCGCAGTAAACTCTCGAGCTGCGAAAGAGAGGTGCGAGAAGTCAAATCCAAACTAAGAGGCGTCACCGAGACGATGCGTTTGACGCGCAAAGCATAAACATCGCTATCCGGCTCACACGCTAAAATCGGTGCCTGGCGATAAATCGGTCGGCCTGGTTCCTGCCAGGAAGTGCGAGGCGCTGCCATGGGCTTGAAATAGTCCTGACGACTGAGGCGCGTGACCTGCCAAGGAGTTTCTGGGGTTGCTTGGGCAGGGACATCAACCTTGAGCAGGTCAACATCGGTGGGCATTTTCTTTTCCAGCAAAAGGCGGGCAAAGAAAGCGGCAAAATGTGCTGCTGCCGAAAAATCAACTTCGAGAGAATAGGAATGATGATTCTCAATGGGTGTTTCAAGCGAGACAGCCAAAGCCGGAATTCCGAACGCCGCCGCCTCCATGGCAGCACCGACTGTCCCTGAGACCGTAATGCCTAGCCCAACATTCTCCCCATAGTTGATCCCAGAAACAACCAAGTCAGGGGGGTGAGACAGAATCTCTAAGAGACCATGTAGCACGGCTTGGGCAGGCGAACCTCCAACTGCATAGACCGTCCAAGGTTGTCCATTCACGGTTACTGTTTCAGTTCGAATGATTCCATCCGAAAACGATGGCAAACTGCGTCCCATGCCAGAAGATTGCTCGCGTGGGGCAACTACAGTGACCCAGCCCAGGTGAGAAAGCGTGGCCGCCGCCGCCCACAGCC
>JANWWB010000416.1 GCA_025056515.1 Anaerolineales bacterium | reverse complement strand
GACAGGATGGACAACCGCGCGCCTCGTTCGAAGTCTCTGCCCAGACGGTGCGTTTCCTCTCCTCGCGCGGCGAAATCGAGGGAGCGACTGGCGTTTCGACCGTTGCCGTAGAAGAAACGGACTTCGGCGATATTCTTCCAGATGACAATATCCCCTTTTAGTGAGCTGTTCGATGGCGCCTCCGATTTCTCTTCCTCCTCCCTCTCAGCGCCTGGAAATTGACATTCCGGCAAACTTACAGGTAGCCTATGCCAACCTTGCACGGATTGCGCATGCTCCGGCAGAATTTGTTCTCGACTTCGCCCGGTTTCTCCCCGGTGATGCCAAGGCAATCGTAACGGCGCGCGTTGTAATGAGCCCGGTTGGTGTCAAACTCTTTGCCCAGGCGCTGGCCGAGAATGTCGCCCGCTATGAAGCGACCTTTGGCCCCATCAAATTGCCTTCCACCGGCCCTAGTCTGGCGGATACACTGTTCGGGTCTATTCAACCCCCTCAGCCGCCGGAACATCCTGACAAATAATTTTGAAGACAGGGACGCAGTCAGGCTTCCCTTTTTGGAGCTATGTATAAGTTAGAACAAATTGCCGAACAAATCCGTCGTGACTTTGAAGAGCAAAATACTGCCCGCGATCGGGCCTTAGCGCAGGCACGCTCGCTGACGCGCGAGTGTGCCTTGGCTATTCGCGCCGTCCATCGTCGGGAATTTGAGGCCATGCAGGCCCATCTTGACATGGCTCACCAATTGGCAACCGAATTGCGCGCCGGCCTTGAACCCTACCCCGACCTCTATCATTCCGGCTATACCCAAGACGCTCTTAAGGAGTATGCGGAAGCAAATATCACTTGCGCTCTTATTCGGCATGAGCCGTTGCCCACGCCACAAGAATTAGGTCTTTTGCCTGCCACCTATCTGAATGGATTGGCCGAGAGCATCGGCGAGCTGCGGCGTCGTATCCTCGATATCCTCCGACATGGCTATTCGGAAGAAGTTGAAGTTCTCCTGAACCACATGGACGATATCTACGCCATCCTGGTTACCATGGATTACCCTGATGCTATCACTGCCGGCTTGCGTCGTCAGACCGATATTGCGCGTTCCCTGATTGAACGGACGCGCGGTGAGGTGACCTTTAGCTTGCGCAGCCAACATCTGGAACGAAGTCTTGCCAAACTCCTTAATGCTTTACCGAACGGCAGCGCTCTCGATTTATCCCCCTCGACCTTGTCGCTTCCGGAGGAGGATTGACAATGCCACGCCCTGGTTCTCGCCATCCTTTACTGCTCTATGCACATATTCTCAAACGCTGGGCTTATCTTGTCGTCCTCCTGGGCATCCTACTTTTGGCACTTGCTCTCGTTGCCTACTTCTTTCCCGAGCGCTTTACAGCCAGCGTTGTGTCCGCTGAAACTATCTTTTGGATTCTATCCGGGACGGCTGTTTTTGCCTTCATACTCGCCTTGTTCTTGCTGACCGTGCGACGTTTTGCCTATGTGCAGCCTTTCGAGAACCACCTACGCATTGTAACGCCGTTCTTGCGACTCAAGATTTCCTATCGCCGTATTCGTCAGGCCTCGAGTGTAGAGGTGGCGCGCCTCTATCGCGTGCGCGGGCGACGGGTGGCTATTCTGCGCCCCTTTATGAAATCTACCGCTATCGTCTTGGAACTAAACAAACTCCCACTCTCACGCATAGCGCTTGAATTTTTCCTTTCCCCGCTCTTTTTCCCCGATCAAAGCCCGCGCATTGCATTACTCGTACCGGACTGGATCAAGTTCAGCACAGAGCTGGAAAGCCTGCGCAGCGTTTGGCAAGACTCACAGCGCCCCGTTTGACACCCATCGTGAATTTTGTCACTAATAAAGAGTGATTTTGTACTCTATTCCCTCTTATCCCCTTCAGGTATGATAACGCACGGAGACGGACTTCGGACACCTCCAGACTTGCTCATCACTGTCTCCTCCTTTGGCGAATGCTCCCGCTGGCTGCTCCCCCGGCGGGAGCACTTTTTATGTAAAATTGTACAGATGCCTTTATGCTGTGCTTTGAACCGGAAAAGCGAGAAGAGAGATATGGAACAGAGTCTGCAAGGGAACATCTTTTTGGTCACAGGGGCGACATCCGGTATAGGTTGGGCGATCGCTACTGAACTGGCACACCGGGGTGCAACCCTCTTCGGCGTTGGACGTTCGGCGGAGCGCTGTGCGGCCTGCGAAGCCAAACTCCGCTCACAGGGCGGTCAGGTTCGCTTTCTCACCGCCGACCTCTCGCTCCAATCTGAAATTCGCCGCTTGACCGAACAAGTCGCTGCTTTAACCGATAGGGTGGATGTTCTTATCAACAACGCAGCTGTCTTCACCTGGAAACGTGAGGAAACCGCCGAGGGATTCGAAATGCAGTGGGCCGTCAATCACCTGGCTCCGTTTGCCCTTACGCTGCGTTTGTGGCCGCTCTTGCGCAATGCTTCTGCTGCTCGAGTGGTGACGGTAAGCTCGAACTCGCACTACCATACGCGTCTACGTTGGCAGGACATCCAATTGCGGCGCGGCTACAACGGTCTGCTGGCATATAAACAGACCAAATTATGCAATGTCCTTTTTACGGTCGAACTCGACCGCCGCTTTCGAGCCATGTCTTCCTCTGCACGTGCTTTTGCAGCCGACCCAGGCTTGGTCGTCACCGACATGGGTTTCAAACACACCCCATGGTGGGTACAACAGATTTGGGCCTGGCGGCGGCGTGGCGGAATTTCCCCTCAGGAATCAGCGCGTGGGATTGTGTTTCTGGCGACCGATCCCAACTTACAGATGACAACCGAACTGTACTGGAAGCATGGTCGTCCCAAAGCGCCTAATCCGTTGGCGCTCGATCCCCAAGCCGCTTACCGCC
>JANWWB010000394.1 GCA_025056515.1 Anaerolineales bacterium | reverse complement strand
GACCAACGACATACGAATTTTGAAGGAAAGCGAATTCCTGTGGGATAACATCGCGGAAGACTTGCATGTTGATCTGGAGTGCCTGCGCTGCGCCGAAGATGAGCGAGGCCGCCCAAGCACCAAAAGGCGTCCAGTTGCCGAAAATCATCGCGGCCAAGGAAATGAAGCCACGCCCGTTGGTCATCAGTGGCTCAAAGGAGGGGACCGATTCGAGGGTAAAGTAGGCCCCACCAAGGCCAGCCATCGCGCCACCGATGAGGACATTCAAATAACGCATCTTTTGGACGTTGATGCCCAGCGTATCGGCTGCGCGCGGATGCTCGCCGACCGCTCGCGTCCGCAAGCCCCAACGGGTTTTGAACAGAATAAAGTGCGTGATGAAGACCAACACAATCGCCAGAAGTGCAATCGGGCGCTGGTCAAAGACCTTGCCGACCGAATTCGCAATCAGAGTACATCCCTCTGTCCCCCCAAGAACATTACACAGCGCCTGAATTGCCTCTTGAACCGGGAGATGCAAGATAGGCAATGTGCCGGGCGCATGGGGGACATTGCCACCAAAAACGCTGTTCTTCTCAAAAAATAGCTGGCGGTTTAGGAAGCCGGTGATGCCAACAGCCATGATATTGATCACTGTCCCGCCGATGATTTGGTCCACCTTAAAGGTGATAGAAAGAACAGCATGCAAAAGGGACATCAGGACGCTAGAAAAGATCGCAAAAAACACACCGACAATCAAACTGGGCATCGGCGGATAGCCGAAAATGGTGTTCATGTAAATCGATGCCAGCCAACCGAAGAAAGCGGCTGTGAGCATCATGCCCTCAATGCCAATATTGACTACTCCCGAACGTTCGCAATAGATGCCTGAAAGCGCCCCTAGCGTTAGGGGAGTGGCTACGCCGAGCGTCGTTGCCAACATGCTGGCAATGATGACAATCGGATGTTGTTTGACGCTGCCGACCAGGACAACCGCCCCAAACAAAACAGAAATGATGAAAGCAATAAAGAGGAAACGTTTCCAATCCATACCATTCTCCTAGCCGCCCCAGCCGCGCGTCAAGACCAGCCGTTCGCCGCGAGCGCGAATGCGATAAATGTAACGGATGATCGCATCGGCGGCTACAAAGAGCAGGATAAGCGCTTGAATGACCGAGATAATATCGACCGGAATTTGGGTCAAAAATTGCATGCGCGTTGCTCCGTTACGCATGGCGCCAAAGAGGAGTGAAGCCAAAACAACGCCGGCCGGATGTGTCTTACCAAGCAACGCAATGGCAATCGCATCAAAACCATAGCCGATCGAGAAGCCAAGTTCATGGCGGTAATTCAAACCGGTCACTTCAATCGTCCCGGCCATTCCGGCAAGCAGACCCGATAAGGCCATCGTCAAGATAATCGTGCGTTTGACGTTAATGCCGGCGTATTTAGCGGCATCCGGATTGGCGCCAACCGTGCGAATTTCAAAGCCGAGAGTCGTTTTCCACAGAAGAAACCAGACCAAAAAAGCCACCAGTAAAGCAAAGACGAATCCCCAGTGAACGCGCAATCCCTCAAACAAAGGTGGGATGCGAGCGCTAAGGGCAATTTCTGGAGTTCGAGCGATGACGTTCTGTGGATTCGGATCGCGCATCGGCCCATTGAGCAGGAAGGAAGTGATGTTCAGGGCGATGTAGTTCATCATGATGGTATTGATAACTTCATGCCCGCCGGTATAGGCCTTCAGCGCGCCGGGGATGGAAGCCCACACAGCACCAGCCAATGCACCCAATCCCACCGCCAGCAGGACATGGAGGAGTGGAGGAATTTCAACCCCCAGCCAGGCAGGTAAAGCATATCCCACCAGGGAAGCGACAACTGCTCCAAAGGCCAATTGTCCTTCGGCGCCGATGTTGAACAAACCGCCCTTAAAGGCCAGGGCAACTGCTAAACCAGCAAAGATGTAGGGCGTTGCCCATACTGCCGTCTCGCTGATGGCCTTGACACTTCCAAAAGCGCCCTGAAACAGGCCAATATAAGCGGCAAAAGGATTGCCACCCACCACAGCGATAATGATTCCCCCTGTGATAATCGCCGTTAGGACGGCCAGTAAAGGCACGAGCATGGAAGAAAGAAAGGCAAAAAAGATTTGCTTGAGAAGTTGAATGATTTTTGATAATTGCATTTCGACCCTAAGAAGCTACCAAAGTTTCATCTTTGCCCGGATAAAACAGGGGAAAGGGAAGTTTTCCCTCTCCCCTGCCTTGGAAGTTATGAGAAGATTACGGCTTCACAGGCGGGACGCCGGTCTGCAGTTCACCGCTCAAGAGCATGGCGTGGATTTCTTCCATGCGCGCCTTGACCTCTTGGGGAACTTCCTTCTCCAGATCATGATAGGGAGCGTAACCGGCCTCACCCATGTAATTGCCGGCCGGGAAGGCTGCGCCGCCTTTCTGGGCTTCCTTCGCCAAGGCGATCAATTCGGCAACACCCGGGGTAATCATCTTGAGAGCGCTGGAGAGCAGACGAGGAGCCGCCTCCGGCAAGGTGTAGTACTGGTCGGTATCCACGCCAATCGCATAGACGCCGCGCTGCGCCGCTGCAATGACCGCGCCATTACCGGTCTTGCCGCCCGCGCCAAAGATGACATCCACGCCGTTGTCGATCATCGAGTTAGCGGTCTGAGCACCCCATTCGGGATCGGTGAAGGTCTTGTCGAAGCCGACGTCATTGTGATAGACCACAAAGACCTCGACATTCGGATTGATGTACTTCGCGCCGGCGCGATAGCCCTCACCAAAGCGCCAAACCGGAGGAACCGCATCGGTGCCGCAGACGGAACCGATCTTGCCGGTCTTGGTCATCATCGCCGCCAGAGCGCCGACCAGGAAGCCCGCCTGATCCTCAGGGAAGTTCAGACCGGCATAGTTGGTCAGATCATTGGAGGGATCATCATCATAGGGCCAAGCTTGGAATTGGTCTACACCGATGAAGTAGACATTCGGATACTTCTTGGCGGCCGCGTAGGTAGCCTCACCAAGGGCGAAGCCGACGGTCACGATCACATCGTATCCGGCATCGGCAAAGGTGGCAATGTTCTTATCATAGTCTTTGGCATCGACGGTTTCGATGTATTGAATCCAATCAGCCACCTTGTCGGCCTTGGCCTTCTGCAGACCTTCCCAAGCAGACTGGTTGAAGGACTTGTCGTCAATCTTGCCGACATCGGTCACCATACCGACACAGAAGACCTCCGGCTTGGTGCAATCGGGGGCAGTCGGCGTGCAGGCCGGCATGAGCAGAGCGGCCAAAACCAGAAAAGTGATTAGAGCGTACAGTTTTTTCATTTCTTCTCTCCTCGTAAAATATGAGTTTAGCAAAAGGGATGAAGATTACAAAGAAGATGTC
>JANWWB010000370.1 GCA_025056515.1 Anaerolineales bacterium | reverse complement strand
TTCGAGCGAGCCGATGTCGGTGCGGCCTAGCACGGCTGCACCGCCGCGCGTTGCCAGCCAGAGAGCCTCGCGGGCGGTCATCAACTTGCGCGAGGGGTCATTCGAGAGCGAGAAGCCGGTGATGCCCTCCTTCAGCCGCGCCAGGAGCATGGCCTGACGTGCCTCGGCGAGCATGTGTGAACTGTCGTTGCTTGCGCTACCATCTACTCCCAAGCCGACCTTGACACCCGCAGCCAGATATTCTTTGATCGGCGCAATGCCGGAGGCGAGGCGCATGTTCGAGGATGGACAATGCGCTACGCCGCAACCATGGCGTGCAAAAACGTTGATTTCCTGTGGATTGACCCAAATTGCATGGGCGAACCAGACATCCTCACCGACCCAATCCAGTTCCTGCATGTAGGCGACTGGACGATGTCCGAACTTGTGTAGGCAAAACTGTTCCTCGTCTTCGGTCTCGGCCAAGTGGGTGTGTAGGCGTACGCCGTAGTGGCGTGCCAAGCGCGCCGATTCACGCATCAACTCGCCGGTCACCGAAAAGGGCGAGCAAGGGGCGAGGACGATTTGGACGAACGAACCGGGCTTTGGGTCGTGGTAGGTTTCGATGAGGCGTTGGCTATCGCGTAAGATATTCTCTTCACTATCCACCACCGAGTCGGGCGGCAGACCGCCCTTCGATTCGCCCAGGCTCATCGAGCCGCGCGAGGCGTGAATGCGCACACCGATTTCTTGCGCTGCGGCGATCTCATCATCTAGTTTTGAGCCGTTGGGGTAGAGGTAGAGATGGTCAGAGGCCGTGGTACATCCGGAGAGCGCCAGCTCGGCCAGAGCCGTTTGTGCCGAGATGAAAATATCTTCTGGCGTCAACCGCGCCCAAATCGGGTAGAGTGTCTTGAGCCAGTTAAACAGGTTAGCGTCCTGCGCGGCCGGTACGGCGCGAGTCAGCGTCTGGTAGAAGTGGTGGTGTGTGTTGACCAGGCCAGGGAGGAGCAGATGGTCGCGTAGGTCAAGCACCTCATCGGCTGTGTCGGGCAGACTACTTGTTTGTCCAACTTGCTCGATAAAGCCGTCACGGATAAAAAGGCCGCCATCGGGAATCTCCCGCCGGCGGTCGTCCATTGTCACAAGATAGGCATGCTTGATGAGGAGTGTGCTCATGTGATTCGGAGGGCAGTCTAGTTGTCTGACAATTGTATTTATAGTGTAGCAAAAAACGAAAAGGCTGTCAATTGTCAGGGGATTTTTTTAAGTTGCTTGCGATGACAGCCTGCCTGACTGTTTTAAGAAACGGTCCTTTTTACTGCTGTCAGGAAGCTCGATCCCGCCGGCCGAGAGCTTGACCGATCGGCCGGCTTCCACGGGCTTTCAACCCGTGAACCGGGAACTTCAGTTCCACCCTCACAGTGGGTGTGGTCAAGAAAAGAGGCGGGTATCTAGAGGACAAACGAGCAAATCAAACGAAAAACCGGCTCGCGCCGGTTTTGAAGTTTAGACCATTCTTGCGGCCCGCTGGCGACTCTCGTGGGCCAGCTGACGGATGTTCTCCATGATATGTTCGGCAGTTTGTTTGACCAGGGACTTATCGGAAGGGTCACCACTGAAGCGCAAGGGTTTGCCAATGGTGATGGCATATGGACCGCGCAAATACCACGCAATGACATCCGGTTCGCCGTCAAGTTCAACCGGGATGCGCTTGCACCCTTTCTCAACCAGCGAGATGCCAACCGGCACGACCGGCACACCACTCTTGAGAGCCAGACGCGCCACGCCGGAGCGAGGAGCATGGAAGCCGTCTGATGGGCTAATCAGACCTTCCGGGAAAATCGCCACCGAACGCCCGCTTTCAAGCGCTTGACGCGCTTCTTCTAACACTTGCTCGCCTTGTCCAGGAGTTACGCAGATTTGTTTCATCTTGCGCATGTATGCTCCAAGGAGGGGAATCTTGAAGGCTTTGTTGGTAATCATCACGCTGAGCGGCTTCGGGAATAAGACCTGGATGAAAATTGGGTCGGTGGTGCTGGGATGATTGAGGGCAAACAGCACCGGGCCGTCTGGCAGCGCTTCGTGCAGACGGACGTCTAATTTGAGCATCAAGCGGACATACATGGTGATGAAGATACGGCCGAGCAGGTAGAGAAGTTTGGACAACATTTGTTCGTTTTCTCCTTGTGTTACATCCTTTAGAACACCGGTCTGCGAAAAAGATACTGGAAGGCCATGTTTTCTGCCTATCAATTGGCTAACAAGGGTCTATAGCTTGTTCATCGGCACAAAATAAAAATCCAAGCCATTTTTCTCTTGTCGGCGAGCGAGTACAAACATCTTGTGGAGAGAGGAGGCTCCGGGCAATTCCGAGTTGTCCTACAACGCTAAAGGAAAAAACCGGCCTAGAACGGCCGGTGTGACTTTGAGAGAGCGGGTTAATTTCACTGAGAGCAAAGATCAGCTGGCTGCGCCGTGTGCCTGTAGCAGGGCGACAGCCTCCTTATTTCCTTGTTGTTGGGCGAATTCAAGTAGGGTCAGGCCGCGCAGGTTGCGCCAGGTCAGGTCGGCTTGGGTGTGCTCCAACAGCCAACGCAGGACTTCGAGATGACCCAGACGGATGGCGTTCTCCATCGCCAAAGGAATGCCTTCGCTAGCCCCAGCTTCCACCAACATCTGTACCAATTCCACCTCCCCGCTGGAGGCCGCATAAGCCAACAAGGGGATACGATGCGACCCGCGCGCATGGATGCGCTCTGGATCTTCGGCCAGCAAACGAGCGACTTCCTCTCGCCAACCCATCATCGCGGCAATGCAAATATCCCATTGCGCCCCACGTGCTAACAGATATTCGGCGATCTGCCGGTCTCCAACCTGGGCAGCGGCCATGAGCGCTGTTTCACGGTCGGTTTCGCTCCATGGATGGGCAGCGTTCAGGAGATCAGGATTGGCTTCGAGCATGGTTTTTACTTTCTCCAAGTCACCATGCCCGGCAATAACAAATTCGCGGATGTCTTCAGGGGTTGCGGGCATATCGGTTTGCTCTTCGATTTGGGAACATAGCATATCGTATGGCTCGAAGACTGCTCTTCGAAGCGATCAGGCTCTTTCTACTCCTGCCAGCCGCAAAGCGGTGTGCAGGAGCACGTTGGCTCCGGCTTCCAACGCTTCGGGGGTAGAGTATTCCGCCGGGCTGTGGCTTACGCCGTCGCGGCTGGGAATGAAAATCATTGCTGTCGGACAGATGCGCGCTAAAATCTGGGCGTCGTGACCTGCGCCGGAAACCATTCGCCTCGAAGGGTAAGCGAGGTCTGTCGCAACAGATTCGATCACGGATACCACCTGTGGGTCGCAGCGTTGGGGTGGGACGTGTCCGAGGAGGCGGATTTCAGCGAGGACGTTCGAACGGCTGCTTATTTCTTGCACCCGTGCCCGAAATTGGGTTTCGGCTTCCAGCAGCCGCGCTGGATCGCCGTTGCGTAGATCAACGGTGAAGATGGCTTCATGCGGGATGACATTGACGATGCCAGGAGCGACCGAAAACCGTCCGCAGGTCGCGCGCTGATCGGGGATGGAAGATGCTAAATCCGGCAGCGATGCAACGATACGAGCGGCGGCCAGAGCGGCATCGCGGCGATTGTCCATCGGTGTTGTCCCAGCGTGATTCGCTGCGCCGCGCACGATAACCTCTAGCCAGGTGAGGCCGGTGATGGCTTCTACGATGCCGATGGGAATGCCGGCCCGGTCAAGCTGTGGCCCTTGTTCGATGTGCAGTTCAAGGTAAGCATAGGGACGGATTGCCCCGCAGGGAAAGTCACCGGCATAGCCGATGCGCCGCAGTTCCTCGCCGACCAATGTGCCGTCTAGACCGCGAATCGCCCAGACCTGTTCCACGCTCAACTCGCCGCAAAAGGCCTGACTTCCCATCATGTCGGTGGTGTAGCGGGCACCTTCCTCGTTGGTGAAGGATACCAACCCTAGCGGACGTCTGGTGCGGATGCCCTTCTCTTCGAGCGTGCGCAGGACTTCCAGCCCGGCGAGCACCCCTGCGGCCCCGTCGAAACGCCCACCTGTGCTGACCGTATCTAGGTGCGAACCGATTAGCACCGGTGCTTCGTCTTGGCTGCCCGGGCGAATGGCTAAGATATTCCCGACCTGATCAATCTGAACGGTCAGCCCCAGGTTGCGCAGCCAATCACAGAAGAGGTCGCGGCCTTCTTTATCGGCATCCGAAAGCGCCAATCGGCAGACACCGCCATCAGGTGTGGCGCCTCGTTGTGCCATTTCTTCCAGGCTTTGCCAAAGACGGGCTGTTTGAATGCGAAGCTCAGAAACTTTCATCTTGTCTCCTGATTGCCAGCATGCATGGCTGTGTTGTCCATGGTGCTCCGAAGAGCCGATGAGACAATCTATCCTTTGCCGAAGATTGCGCTGACGTCATGAGGAATAGGCGAGCGAGGATTTCAACAGGTTGCGTAGGACGGTATGCAGGATACCACCGTTACGATAATAGTTGACCTCGACCGGTGTGTTGAGCAGTGCTTTGACGTGGAACGTCACGATTTGACCATTCGGCTTGGTCGCCCGCACGGTCAGGATGCTCTGTGGAGGCATATCGTCGCGCAGGCCTTCGATGTCGAATATCTCCTCGCCGGTCAGCCCCAGGGTTTCGACATTTTGCTCTTCCAGGAATTGGAGCGGCAAAATGCCCATCCCGACCAGATTAGAGCGGTGGATGCGTTCAAACGATTCGGCAATGACTGCCCGCACGCCCTGGAGCATTGGGCCTTTGGCCGCCCAGTCGCGGCTCGAACCGGTCCCGTATTCTTTTCCGGCTAGGACGATGACCGGGATGCCGGCCTCTTTGTACTTCATGGCGGCGTCAAAGATGGTCGTCTCCTCGCCGGTCAAGAAGCATTTGGTCCAGTTGCCCTCTTTGGGAGCGACAAGCAGGTTTTTCAAGCGGATGTTGGCAAAGGTGCCGCGCACCATCACCAGGTCGTTGCCGCGCCGCGCCCCGTAGGAGTTGAAATCCTTGGGCGGAACGCCGCGTTCTTGTAAGAACTTGCCTGCCGGGGAATCGGCGGCGATATTGCCTGCGGGGGAGATATGGTCGGTAGTGATGGAATCGCCGAACAATGCCAGGACGCGTGCTCCGCGAATGTCTTGTAGAGATGGGACTTCGAACGTCAGATCTTGGAAATAAGGAGGGTGATGGATGTAGGTTGAAGATTCATCCCACTCGTACAGGTCACCACCTGCAACGGGGATTTCTTTCCACAGCTCAGAACCTTCGAAGACATCAGCATATTTATCGCGGAACAATTCCTGGCGGACGAAAGCAGTCACCAGCTCGGCGATTTCGGCGTTGCTCGGCCAGATATCACGCAAATAAACAGGACCATCGGCACCCTCGCCCAGCGGTTCGTTGAGCAGGTCAATGTCCACCGTTCCGGCGAGTGCATATGCAACAACCAGCGGTGGGGAGGCGAGGTAATTGGCGCGCACCAAGGGATGGACGCGTCCCTCGAAGTTGCGGTTGCCGGAGATGACCGCCGCAGCGATCAGGTCCGCGGCGGTGATGGCTTTAGCCACCTCGCCCGGCAGCGGTCCACTGTTGCCGATGCAGGTGGTGCAGCCGTAACCCACAATGTTAAAGCCCAGCTGTGCAAGGAAATCCAGCAAGCCGGCTTGTTTTAGATATTCTGTCACCACCCGCGAGCCGGGCGCCAGGCTGGTCTTGACATAGGGCTTGACCTTGAGGCCTTTTTCAACCGCTTTTTTGGCCAGCAGGCCGGCGGCGATGAGCACAGAGGGGTTGCTGGTGTTGGTGCAGGAAGTGATCGAGGCCAGGACGACTGCTCCATGGGTCAGTTTCATTGAGCCGCCGTTTGTTCCGAAGACGGCTTCACGCTTGAGAGCCTCGTCACTCAACTCGTAACCGCGTTCCTTGATCGGCGCCGTCAGCGCTCTGCGGAAGGCGGCTTTCATCTCCGTTAGAGGAACGCGGTCTTGGGGCCGCTTGGGGCCGGCCAGAGAGGGTTCGACCGTCCCAAGGTCGAGTTCAAGTGTGTCGGTGAATTCTGGTTCCGGTGCATCGGGTGTGCGAAAGAGACCTTGGGCGTGCAGATAGGCCTCGGCCAAGGCAATTGTCTCTTCGGAACGACCGGTCAGGCGCAAGTAACGGAGCGTTTCGGCATCGGGAGGGAAATAGCCCATGGTTGCGCCGTATTCAGGCGCCATATTGGCGATCGTGGCGCGGTCGGGCAGGGTGAGCGAATCCAGCCCCGGTCCGTAGAATTCGACGAATTTGTCCACCACGCCTTTCTTGCGCAAGATTTGCGTTACGGTCAAGACCAGGTCGGTGGCGGTGACGCCTTCGCGCAGACGGCCGGTCAGGCGGAAGCCGATGACATCCGGCAAGAGCATATCCATTGGCTGACCAAGCATCACCGCTTCGGCTTCGATGCCGCCTACTCCCCAGCCAACGACACCTAAGCCGTTAATCATTGTCGTATGCGAGTCGGTGCCGACCAGGGTGTCGGGGAAGGCAAGGGTTTCGCCATTCGGCAGAGTTCGTGTGGCGACCACCGGCGAGAGATATTCCAGGTTGACTTGGTGGATGATGCCGGTCATCGGGGGGACAACGCGGAAGTTGTCAAAAGCTTGCTGTCCCCATTTGAGGAATTCGTATCGTTCGCGATTGCGTTGAAATTCAAGTTCAGTGTTGCGGTGCAGTGCGTCGGGTGTGGCAAAGAAATCGACTTGCACCGAATGGTCGATGACCAAATCCACCGGCACGAGCGGGTTGATTTTCTTTGGGTCGCCACCGAGGCGGGCGACAGCCGCACGCATGGCGGCCAGGTCAACCACTGCCGGGACGCCGGTGAAATCTTGCATCACCACCCGTCCAGGTAGGAAGGGGATGCCCATACGTGCTCCTTGGGGTGTCCAGGTAGCGATATTGCGCACATCTTGCTCGGTAATCTCGCGGCCGTTGCATTGGCGTAGCGCTGCTTCGAGTAGGATACGGATGGAATAGGGCAGATGTCGTAATTCGGTCAGGCCCGCTTTTTCAAGCGCTGCCAGACGATAGATCAAGTAGGACTTGCCGTTTACGTGCAAAAGGTCACGTGCGTTGAAGGGGTCGTACATCGTTCTTCGATCTCCTTTGGCTGTTTTACGAGAATTTCTCCTTTGGTTCTCCTCGTTTTTTCCAGGGGCAAGGATTGACCTACGGTTCTAGAGACCTAATTCTTTACGCAGGGCTGTTATCAGGTTTTTCTTTTCAGCTTGCGGTAAGAAAGAGACCTCTGCGGCGGTTAGGATGAGTTGTTTGAGCATTTTCTGAGTCATACCCAATTCTTCACAGGCGTGATGATATTCGTGAGAGAGGGTGATTTGGGAAATCGAGGGGTCGTCGGTGCAAAGCGTGACCAGCAAGCCGGCGGAGATCATGCGCATCAGAG
>JANWWB010000346.1 GCA_025056515.1 Anaerolineales bacterium | reverse complement strand
TCGATTGCAGTGCGGGAGGAAGCGCGTGGGCAGGGCGTGGCGCGGGCTGTTATTGAGGCGCTCATTAGACAGGAGCCGCATCGTCCGTTATACTTGATGTGCCGCGCCAGATTAGAGTCTTTCTACGCTCGTTTTGGTTTTCGATGCCTTGAACCTGAAGAGATGCCGCCGTATTTTCGGCGGATGTATCATCTCGCGATTTGGCTCAACCGATTGCAACTATTCCCAGAACCCTTGCGAGTAATGTGTTTGAAGTGACAAATATGGTGGTTGTCTTGGTTCTATGTTCTATTCTGGTGATGTTCTGGTAATCCGGTAGGAGGTTGGGATGCAGGTGGGGAAGGCCCTGCTTTATATGACCTACGGTGTTTTCATCGGTTTACTTGTTGGAGCAATCCTTTGGATAGCGACCGCACCGCCGCGCGGTGAACCGGTGACCTTGCTTCCTACCTCCACGCCACCGGCGATTACAGTTTACGTCAGCGGGGCGGTGATGCAACCAGGGGTGTATACGTTACCCGCCGGCAGCCGAATCGAGGCGGCGATTGAGGCGGCGGGCGGCTTTGCTCCGGGAGCAGAGACAAGCGATGTCAATCTAGCGGCGCCAGTAGAAGATGGGCAACAGATTGACATTCCGGGCATCTTAATGCCCACGAGTGTCCTGACTGTTGGTCGAGTGAATATCAATACGGCCACCGTTGCAGAACTCGATGCGTTGCCTGGCATTGGCCCTACGATTGCTCAGGCGATTGTAGACTATCGTGCAGAGCATGGTCTCTTTAAGAGCATTCAGGAGATTCAGCAGGTGCCGGGGATTGGACCGGCAACTTTTGAGAAAATTCGGGATTACATTACGGTAGGTCCATGATGTCTAACGCACATTTCAATTGGATCGCTCGATTTTACGATCAGGCAGGGCGCTTTGAACTAGATGAGGCATTGTTTCAATCATTTGAATTGCCGAGTGATGGTTTGTTGCTCGATGCCGGTGGTGGCACCGGCAGGGTTGCTATTGCACTCCGGCCGTATGTGCAAGACGTTATCGTAGCCGATGTGTCACGCGGTATGATGCGGTACGCGCGCAGCAAAGGTTTGCCGTGCGTTTATGCACCGGTCGAGCGCTTGCCGTTCCCCGATGGGACATTCAGTCGCATTCTTATGGTCGATGCGTTGCATCATGTAGAAGACCAGAAGCGTTCGTTAGCAGAGCTCTATCGGGTTTTGCGCCCCGGTGGCATTCTCCTGGTGATTGAACCGGATATTCGCAAGTTTGTGGTTAAGTTGATAGCACTTGGTGAAAGGCTTCTATTTATGCGTAGCCGCTTTCTGCCGGGCGAAACCATTGCCTCGCTTCTTCCCTCGCACCTAGACGTGCGCCTGCGGTCTCACGGGATCCATGTTTGGATGTTGGCAAGAAAAAAGTAGCGGCTCTGCGCCGCTACTTTTTGGCTCGATGGGGAATTCAGCTCGTTTTCGTTTTGCGTTCAATAAGAGAGACAATCCGTGCCGAGAAGATGGTCATGATGAGATAGAGTAAGGCAACCAGAATCCAGACCTCAATCGGGTTGAAGTGAGCGGACATATATTCACGTCCGCGGCGGGTGAGGTCGACCACAGCGACAGCGCTGACCAGGGAAGAATCCTTCAGCAAGGCGATGAACTCATTGCCCATCGGAGGCAGGATGACGCGTAACGCCTGCGGAATGATAACAAAACGCAGCGCCTGCACACGCGACATTCCCAGGCTGAGAGCGGCTTCCATCTGCCCTTTCGGGATGCTCTGAATGCCGGCGCGGTAAATTTCGCTCATGTAGGCCCCATAACAGAAGACTAACCCGAGAATGGACATTGCAATCGGATCGGCTTGGTAGTCTGGCCAGACGGTTTGTTGTAAGATTGCTGGAAAAGCAAAGTACCACCAGATCAGTTGCACCAATAACGGAATTCCTCGGACGATTTCCACGTAGAGGGTGCTAATACCGTTGATGATTCGAGATTTTGCCAAGCGTCCCAGGCCTCCGAAGAGTCCGACCACCAGAGTAAGGAGATAGGCGGCTATGGTGACCAAGATGGTGACCCGAATGCCTCCCCGCATGAACACGAGCATTTCCGGATACGGGTGGGGTAGAAAGAAGAAGATTTTTTCCATCTCTGCGCCGCAGCGGCTGACGTTCGGGTCATTGGCACAATCCGGATCGGGTGTCATTTCACTGGGGAAGGTCCGAATCGCCCATTCACGCCAGGCGGCTTGATCTTCTTTTGGGAGACGGGAAATCAGGTTGAGAACGTTTTCTTCAGAAGGATAGAAGGTGAAGAGAAAGAGCAAGAAAGCTGCGATAGATGTCAACCAAAAGGTGAGTCTCCAACGCTGCTCTTCTTTTTTTTGGGCTTGAATATGAGCGACTACAAAGGCTTCTATCTCTCGGTGCTCTGTCATTGAGCCTCCTCCCCGGCAAGATAGCGAGGCGTCCCCAGATGAGACGCCTCGCTGTTATGAAATCACCACAAGATTTATTGACCGCCGACAATCCATTTCTGGGTCAATTCTTCAAGCAAGCCTTGGGCTTTCACCGCCGCCAGTCCGGCGTTGATTTTTTCGAGCAATTCTGTCTTGTTCTTGCAGACGGCGATGCCGTAGTATTCATCGGTAAAGACTTCGCCTACGACTTTGAGCTTGTCGGGATTTTTGCCCACATAACCAAGGGCCAAGGGGTTATCGGCGATCACGGCGTCAATTTGACCGTTAATCAAGTCCTGGAAGGCCAAGCCAATGTCGTCGTAATTTTTAACTGTTGCGCCGGCAATCTTCTGCGCTTCAATATCGCCGGTGGTGCCGAGTTGCACACCGACAGTTTTCCCTGCCAGGTCGTTCTTGCTCTTAATATCGGTGTTCGAAGCTTGAACGGTTACGATCTGACCGGCTGCGAAGTAGGGGTCGGAGAAGTTAAAGGATTGTTTGCGTTCCTCGGTGATTGTCATGGCAGAAATCGCAATGTCATACTGGCATTGTGCCATGCCGGCCAAGAGCGAGTCCCAAGGGACATTGACGATTTCAATTTCCAGGCCTTGATTTTCAGCAATTGCTTTGATCAGGTCAATATCAAACCCGATGATTTCTTGTGTGGTCGGGTCTACGTATTCAAAAGGGGGCCACGTAGCGTCCGTCGCGACGGTAATCTTCTCTGCAGAGGGCGCGCATCCGGCTAAGGCTAAACTCGCCAGGATGAGAGCGGTCAAGATATACCAAAGTGAGCGTTTCATTTCTTCCTCCTAAGGTGGTTAAGATTTTGCGAAATGGCAGGCATCTGCCTGCCGTATCGTTATTATAGCGAGGCAAGAGAGGATGTCAAGCAAAAAAAGCCAGGCTGTTTTAAAGAGCCTGGCTTGGCAATCCCTGGTGCGCTGGGTGGGAGTTGAACCCACACGCCTTGCGGCACATGGCCCTCAACCATGCCTGTCTGCCAA
>JANWWB010000321.1 GCA_025056515.1 Anaerolineales bacterium | reverse complement strand
CGAGTGCGCTCTTGGACGCGCTGTTCAAGAGTGTTAACCAGGTCACGTAGCTGGGCGGTCATAAGGTTGAAGGCTTGGGCTAGCTGTCCGATTTCATCGTTAGAAGAGACCTCGGCTTGGTATTCAAGATGTCCTTGCGTAATTTGTCTTGCTGTTTCCGTGAGCCGAGTCACTGGCATTGTAATGACGCGCGATAGACTGTAAGCCGCGTAAAACGTTAGAATGAGAATCAGGGCTGAAGTCAGAAAACTTTGTCGAATCTGTTGTAGGACGGGGCGAATCAAAATCGAGCGAGGTTGCACAAAAACGACTTTCCAGGGCTGCTGTTTGAGCTGCTGAATGGCTCCTTGTTGTTGAGTGCCGTATGCATCCGTAGCCAGGAAAGAGGTTCTTCCCTCATTCAGCTGGCGCGCTACATCAAATAAATCTAGAGAAAAAGATGTTGCTTCTCCTGGCCAGAACCGTCCTTCCTCTTGCCATCTTTGCAGGACTTGTGCGTCCAGAGGGACAATTGACTTAAAAATGAGATGAGGATACTGACCATGCGCCAGGATGACCAAGTTGTTATCCACCAAAATGGCAAACGACCCTTCGCCGCCTAGCCCTTTGGCTTGGGCTACAAACTGTTGGAAAAGCGAAGCACTATATCGAGCACGTAGAACGCCTATCACTTTATTATCCGGATCCCGTATAGGGTTTGCCAGGTAGAAGCGGTTCTCTACATACCACAGGGAGAGCGTGGGTAGACCTTGTTGAAGGGCGGATAGAAAATAATCTCGGTTGGCTTCGCTAAGTCCGATCTCTGCTAGGTCGGTAGATAAGTAGATTTTCCCTGTGGAGTCTAGTAGGCTGTAGGCTTCGATAAAAATGGGATTCTTGTTGCGCAGAGCAATCAGCGCTTGCAGGGCATCTTGTCTGACACTTTCTGCGGAAGGGGACATCAGTGCTTTGACGAACAAAGGATTTTGCGCCTCGGCGCGAATGCCCGTTAGAGAGGTGACAATCCAATTGTCCAGCTCGTTCGCAAGGTTGGCGGCAGCTGTTTCAAGGTTCTCTTGAGCTGTGCTTAGCAGAATAGTGCGCGTCGTGCTAATGTTGATAGCAGAAATAACCAGAATCGCAAGTAGCGACACGGCAGCAAAAAAGATAGTGATTTTCGTTCTCAAATTCACGTTGCGCAGCTGCCGACTCAAGATAAGAACATAAACAAGAATGGCCAGGAAAAGGACAATCCGAACCCCCCATGCTGAGGCGGAAGCAACTGGGCGTTCGTATGGCCAGAAGGCATCTATGAGCACGTTAAGCGTGCTGATTGCAAAGCCTGTGATAATCATTTGCGCGCGTGGCTTGCGTTCGGCAACTGTTTGTGGGACGAACAAGCCTACCAACATAAGGAAGAGAGGTCCCTGGATAAGGCCGATGGTTTCGTACAGAAAAGTAGGCACAGAAAATGCGATGCTGCTGGTCAGGACTAAAATCCAAATCCCGCGGGTGATCTTGCCTCGTTGGATCCATAGCAAGGCAATCAGCGCGGCAATCGTAAAGAGCAGGCTCGTGCTCATGAGAATTAAGGAACGCACGTCGTCTTGTACGATTCCTGAAACAGCGTAAGCTAGTGTAGAAAACGCCGATATCACTATCGCGGCGAGCGCTGTGTTACGCGCAATCGTGTTGCGTCTTAGCTCTAAGGGGTCGTTTAGATGAGGCTGGTCAACTGCCGGCATATTTATTCTCCGAGAGATAAATGCGTCGGGTCTAAAAAAGCATGTTTGAAGCCGGTTTATGGCAGAAAGCTGGGGTCTAGGAATTGATTGGGGTTGGGGCGGGAAGTGAGAATTCCAATTTTCGTGAAAAGTTCAATGTATAGGTTGGCAGTGTAATAAATCGAAGTGGTGTCTATACCCGGATTTTGTCCAAAGGCGAGTTTGTTGTCTTCTAGCGTATACAATTTGATGCCGTCGAATGAAATCGTCTCTGCCGAGAATCCGGTTTTCTTCGCAATACTGGCAACGGCAGCTTCTGGGTTATCGAGGGTAAACTGGACGGCCTCCAGCATAGCAGCAACGAAAGCGCGCACTTCGTCTGAACGTTCTTGTAGAGTAGCTGTGCGTATGAAGAGAACATCAGGCAAGAGCCCTGGAGTTTGGGCGCTTGAGAAGATGATTTTCTGTCCTCTGGCTAACGCTTCGGAAGTATATGGTTCCCATGTGTGGCCAGCATCAATCAATTCGGGGATGGCCTGCGGTACTTGTTCCGGTTGTATGTCTACAAACGTCACTTCGGAAGGCAGAATGTGATTGGCTTCGAACATTTGCAGGGCAAATAAGTGGCCGTATGTGCCGCGCATGACCCCAATCCGTTTCCCTCGCAAGTCAGCAGGGTTGCGAATTTCGGCTGAAGCCACAATTTGGTCTGCGCCCTCGGAACTGTCAATAATCATGACGGCGCGTACGTTGTCATTATTCACCAAGGTCACGACATTCCCAACAACCGTGAATGCGCCATCAATTTTGCCTGCAGTGACGTCTGCAATCGCAGGGTTGAAGATGGCATAATATACGGGTTCCACTTGCACCTTGTGCTTAGCAAAAAAACCTTGGTCTTCGGCAACCCAGATGATACAATCTCCTGGCCAATCGCTCCAGGCAATCCGCAGTGGGGGGTATGAAGTAGTCGGGCGGGAGGCACAAGCGCTTATGCCTATCCAAATGCTTGCAAGCAAGAGAGAAATAAAAAGAAGATGTTTGATCATGCCTCAATCTCCTGCATTCGGTCAAGAAGGAGGGGTTTCCAGGCTCGGTGACTCCTCGGTGAGCATGCTCATTTGAGCGGCTTGCAACCGGATCTCTGCTTCGTGTAAGTCGAAAGAACGCCGGAGCTCCTGCACTGTGGTTTGCAAGATGGTTTGGAGATCGAGCGTTTCCCGGATGCGAGCGGTCACGCGAGCTATTAAACTTTCCCGTCTGGCCTGTTCTCGGATTTGCTCATAGAGACGAGCGCTCTCTAGCGCTGTTCCCATTTGATTAACAAGCGAGTTGATCATAGCAATAGCTTGCGGCTTCCAAGAAGAATTTTCTTTTTGCCTCAGTATAAGGACGCCAATTGGAGTCCCGGTTACTTTGATGGGAGCGTATAACGCTCTTCCTTCTTCTGCGAGCACGGGTTCTCCGCTTTGCATGGCTTGAAGGTATTCTGGAGAGCTTTTTTCCTCCGAGAGAGCAACCAGTTTTCCTTGTCCGGTGACCAAGTATCCAAAGGATTTCTTTTTCAGCAAAGAATGCCAAGCGGTTTGACTGAGTTCACCGTAAGCGCGTTGGACAGTTGCCAGCGCCTTTTGGCTTTCTTCCAAAAGTCGAGCGTTTTCAATAGCAATCGCGATTTGATCGGCCAGTACGCGCAGTGTGAGCAGATCTTCTTCCTGAAAAGCAGCCTCTTCTGTGCTTTGTACATCGAGTGCTCCGATGACCTGCCCGCTTGCGATGAGGGGCAAAGTGGCTTCTGAACGCGTCTCGGGTAAGTCAGGGTTTTGGAAATAGACCTTATCTTGGCCAACGTCCAAGGCGATGCGCGCCTCTCCGGTTGCGGTAACGTGACCGACAATCCCTACTTCGCCGACGCGTAATTTATGTCCTCGGGCCAACATGGCTTGTCCACCGCGGCTATTAGCTGCGCGCAACACTGCAAATTCGCGGCGTTCATCGATAAGATAAATGCCAACATGATAAAAGCCAAAACGCCGAGAAATCAAATGAGTAATCTGACTTAATAATGTCTCTAAATTGCGCGCCGAGACAGCCGCACTGCCGACCTCTAGGGCTGCTCGCATTTGTTCATGACGGCGCTCGAGTGCACGAGTTCGTTCTGCCACACTTTCCTCAAGATTGGCGATGGTCTCACGCAAACTATCGGCCATGGCGTTGAAAGCTTGGGCTAATTTGCCTAGCTCGCCTCCTACTCGAATATCGGCGCGCGCTTCGAGATTGCCTTGTTCAATTTGCTCAGCTGTCTTTGTTAAGATAACCAGAGGGCGAGTCAGGCGATTCCCGGCTGCCGCGGCCAGAATCATGGTCAGCACAAGGATTCCACCACTAATCGCAATCCCGATGAGGCGAGCGTTACGTCCCACTCGGGCGATTTCCTGGTTGACGGCTATCGCTTCGGCCAGCATCTCTTCGGTCGGAACTACAAGAGCAAGGCTATAGCCCACTTCCGTGACCGGTTGATAGGCCATGAGATGCTCTTTTTTATGAATGCTGATGGTTCTCAGGCCGCTTTTGCCGGATTGCATATTTGAAAGAGCTTGCCAAAATTCTGCTGAAACAGCATTTCCAACTTTCTCAGCGCTTAAGATATCTCCCAAAGGGAGGGCCTCTTCTGTGATCCCTAGGCTCTTATACCCCCGTCTAGGCAGGGCAATCAGATGGCCCTTCGAATCAATCACAAAAGCATACCCTGTTTGTCCTACCTGAATGTTCGCTACGATTTCTGTAATACGTGTCAACTGAATATCCATAGCGGCCACGCCGCGAAAGTCTCCCCGGCTATCATACACAGGAATGCTACAGGTGATGACTAAACCGTGCAAGGCGGCATCCAAGTAAGGTTCAGACCAAATGGCTTGTCTCTGAGGGTTATTTGCCGGATGAGCAGCTACGTACCATGGACGTCTCGTGATGTCAAAATCTGGTGGAAGAATAGAAGCCAGGTCAATATTCGGATAATAGACCGTAGCATCTTGTTGACTTCCAAAATAGATAGCTATGATGTCAGGATTGATTTGCAAAATGGGTGGGCCAAAGAAGTCCATTTGGCGAACTGTATTCAGTTCCCGAACGATCGAGTCGGTCAGCTCAACATGGGCGGGTAAAAATACAGAAGCC
>JANWWB010000290.1 GCA_025056515.1 Anaerolineales bacterium | reverse complement strand
GCCGGATAGAGAGGACGCGCGACACAACCTTTGCTTTTCCACGAATCGTATTCTACCACGAAGACTGTTTCAAGGCTGAGGTAGGTGTGATATTGTCCCACAAAGTGTTGGCGAGTTTTGATAAGGTGCTTTCCTGCCCTTGGGAATCCTGCTTTTCCTTGCCTACCTTCTCAAGCCTACACAGGTTGTACCAACGACAGCCACAATGCTCGCTCCAGCCCGGCCATGCTCTTCACCCCTCGCATCCCCACCACGCGTTGTCGAATCCGCCCTATCGTCCGCTCCACCCGCTTCTTCGTCGCAGGAACGTCGGTGCGCCGGCGGTCCAACACATACCGCTCCCACGCATTCGACAGCTGCAACGCCGCCTGCGCCAACTGCCACTTCGCTCCACCCTGTCTGCCTCCCAACTCGCTCACCAGCTGCTCATACACCGCATACAACACCCTGCCCCCATCCGGCGCACGCGCCCGCGCCACGGCCCACACCTGTTCTGCTGCAGTGCGTGCAGCGATAGCGATAGACCGTGATCGTACGCTCTCCGTGCAGGTCAGGCACGCGCTTCGGCCGGCTGCCCCAGCGTTGCAAGACCTCATGCCCGCAATGGGGACAAGCCGATGGACGCCGCATGGGCCGATTGACCACCTGAGGAACGTGAAGCACTACCTTGCGCATGGCTTTTTTGCCCCCATTGTACTCCGACCTATAGCCCTACCAACAGGTAGAGGCGCAGGATCGCGAACGAGAGGTTAATCGTGTACGACCACTCTTTTTATCATGAGCCGATTTGACATTGTTTTCTTCGCCTGTTGATGGAAGTTAGGGTGAGAGAAAACAGTGACACAGCTATTCCACATAATCACACCATTCTGCTGAGCGCGGGTGCCGTCCGCGAACCACATCATGGTAAACGCGCTGAATAGCTCGGGTTACCGGGCCAGTGGTACCATCGCCGATTTTACGGAAGTCAATCTCACTCAGGCCAATGCATTCGGCTGCAGTGCCGACAACAAAAACTTCATCTGCCGTATACAGTTGGTCGCGGCTGATAGGGCGCTCCTTGACGCGATAGCCCAAATCTTGTGCAATCGTGTAAATGGTGTGGCGGGTGATGCCCTCTAACACCGGGGCAATGGCAGGAGTGAAAATTTTGCCGCGCTTGACGATGAAAATATTCTCTCCCGTGCATTCGGCCACATAGCCAGAGGGGTCGAGCATAATGGCTTCCTCGAAGCCGAGACGCACTGACTCGGTCTTCGCAAGGATCGAATTGGCATAATTCCCGGCAATTTTGGCTTTGGTCATCATGACATTGACATGATGGCGGGTGAACGAAGATACATTTGCACGAATGCCTTTGGCAAGGGCTTCTTCTCCCAAATAATTGTTCCACTCCCAAGCAGCGATTCCCAAAGCGGCGCGTCCAGCATCGATGTTGAGGTTCCAACCACCATCGGTCAGGTAGATGAGCGGACGAATATAACAATTGCGAAAGCCATTCGCCTTCACAACGGCCTTGCAACCCTCAATCACATCTTGAACAGTGATCTTCAGGTTGCGAAACCCAAACACCTCCGCCGATTCGATGAGACGGTTGGCATGGTCGCGCAGGCGAAAGATGGCCGGGCCGCGTTCTGTATCATAAGCGCGGATGCCCTCAAACACCGCTGCGCCGTAGTGCAAAGCAGGAGTCAGAAAGTGGATCGTGGCCTTTTCGAACGGTACAAGTTCACCATCCATCCAAATGAATTTCGATTGCATGCCCATAGAAACTCCTTAATAAATGCAAAAATTTATGAAAGGTCAATGGATAGGCGCAGGATTTTCTGCGTCCCTCATTCGACGGAGGATTTCGTCGGTCATTTGCCGAGTAGTGAGCGAGCCGCCCAAATCGGCAGTGCGGCAGCCATCAGAGATGGCTTGTTCTACAGCCTGCTCTAGTGCAGCGGCTTCGACTTCGAGACCCAAGGAATAACGCAGCAACATTGCAGCCGAAAGAATCGTGCCAATAGGATTAGCGATTCCCTTTCCGGCAATATCCGGAGCCGAGCCGTGAATCGGTTCGTATAGACCAGGACCGCGCTCGCCCAAACTGGCTGAAGGCAACATGCCCATCGAACCGGCCAATACCGAAGCTTCGTCGGTCAAAATGTCGCCGAACATATTTTCGGTCACAATCACATCCATCCAGGCCGGGCCGGTGATGAGGCGCATCGAGGCAGTATCTACAAGAACATGCTCGAGGGTAATTTCCGGATATTTTTTGCCGGTTTCGATCGCAATCTGCCGCCATAGACGGGAAGATTCCAATACGTTGGCCTTATCCACCGAAGTCACCTTCTTTTTACGCCCAGTCGCCATCTTGAAGGCCAATTCCAAGATGCGGCGAATTTCATAATCATAGTATTCCAGGGTATCTACGGCGCGCTCGCGGCCATCTTTCACCTCGCGACCTTTGGGCCAGCCAAAGTACAGGCCGCCGGTCAATTCGCGAATGACAAGGATATCTACGCCGCGCACCTTTTCCGGCTTGAGAGGCGAGCAATCGATAAGCGCCGGATGAACTTTGACCGGACGCAAATTGGCAAAGACACCCAACCCCTTGCGTAAAGCCAAAAGACCGCGCTCTGGGCGGTCTTTGGCAGCGGGGTCATCCCACTTCGGGCCGCCGACCGCGCCCAAGAGGACAGCATCGGCAGCCTGGCAATCGGCCAGGGTTTCTTCGGTCAGCGAAGTGCCGAATTGATCAATCGAACAGCCGCCCATCAGACGTTCGGTAAAAGAAAAGGTGTGACCGAATTTTGCGGCCACGGCTTCAAGCGCGCGTACGGCTTCGGCCACCACTTCTGGGCCGATTCCATCACCTGGAAGTAAGACGATGTTTGCCTGCATGAATGCTCCTGAAGGGAAATGGTTCTCGGTAGGTCATTTCCTAATCCGCCATCAGCAACCCATACTCAATCGAATCCACCAACGCACGCCAGGAGGCCTCAATGATGTTGGTGCTGGCGCCAACGGTGCTCCAACGTTTGGTGCCGTTTTGCGTATCAATCAACACGCGGGTTAGCGCCGCAGTCCCCTTGTTGCCATCCAAAATACGAACTTTGTAATCAACGAGCTGGAAGTTGCTAATCATGGGATAATGCGGTAGAAGCGCCTTACGGAGCGCCTGGTCGAGAGCATTGACCGGGCCGTTGCCTTCGGCAGCGGTATGCAGAATTTCGTCCTTGACGCGCACTTTGACCATTGCTTCGGCAAAAATGCCGCGCCCAGAACGATGCTCCACGTTGACCAGGAAGTCAATCAGTTCGAAGGGCGGTTTATAGTGCATTTCCTGACGTTTAAGCATCATGGCAACCGAGGCTTCGGCAGCCTCGAAGGAAAAACCGCGCGCTTCGAGTTCTTTGATTTCGTTAAGAACCGGAACGACTTCCTCGCCTTCGACTTCGACACCATGCTCTTCGGCCTTGCTGAGCAGATTCCCACGCCCCGAAAGGTCGGAGACCACCACCCGCATCTTGTTGCCCACCACTTCGGGCGGCACGTGCTGATAACTTTGCGCCGAGCGACGCATGGCCGCCACATGCACGCCGCCTTTGTGGGCAAACGCACTCTTGCCCACGTACGGCTGATAATCATTCGGCGTGCGGTTAGCAACTTCGTCCACAAAGCGGGAAAGGTCGGTCAATTTCGCCAGATGACCTTCGGGCAAACAGCGATAGCCCATTTTGAGTTCCAAATCCGCCATGATGGAAATCAGATTGGCATTGCCGCAACGTTCGCCGACGCCGTTAATCGTCCCCTGTACCTGTAGCGCTCCCTCGCGCACGGCGACAAGCGAATTGGCCACAGCTACATCGCTATCGTTATGCGCGTGAATCCCAAAGGGATGCTGAATGGATAATTTCACTTCACGGATAATCTGCTCCACTTCCCAGGGCATGGTTCCCCCATTCGTATCGCATAAGACCACCATTTCGGCGCCGCCACGAATGGCCGCGCGGAGCGTTTCCAACGCATAGGCGCTATCCGCCTTGTAGCCATCGAAGAAATGTTCGGCGTCGTAAATAACACGCCGATTGTGTGCGCGCAGATAAGCCACCGATTGCTCGATAATGCGGAGATTGTCTTCAAGGGTGGTGAGCAGAACATCCTTGACGTGTAATGTCCAGCTTTTGCCGAAAATGGTGCAGACCGGCGCGCCTGAATCGAGTAACGCTTTGATATTGGCGTCATCTTCCGGGCCGCCTTTGACACGGCATGTGGCCCCAAACGCGGCAATCAGGGCGTTCTTCCACTCCATATCGCGCGCACGAACAAA
>JANWWB010000281.1 GCA_025056515.1 Anaerolineales bacterium | reverse complement strand
GCCTGTATTGTCACCCCGGCGCCTGGACGCAGGCTTCGGCAGGCCTCCCGACCACTGCGAAATGTTGGGGTTGCCATCAACAAATGGCCAATACCAAGCCCGAACAGCAAAAGCTGGTCGCCTATGCCGAAAAGAACCAATCGATCCCATGGGTGCCTGTGTTCATCCAGCCGGATTTTGTTTACTTCAATCACCGTCCGCACATCGCCGCCGGACTGAATTGTGAAACTTGTCATGGCGAAATCAGCCGTATGAGCGTTCCTCCCAAGCCTATTCCGCGCCAGAACATGGGCTGGTGTTTGAATTGTCATCGTCAGCACGCAGGGGATGACCAGGAAAAACTCATGCGTCTGATTGATTGTGCGACCTGTCATCGCTAATCTCACCTAGTCTCATAAGGAAGCAAGGACGGTTTGCATGAGCGATACTCTCTCTCGACGTGATTTTCTCAAATTGGCCGGCGTTGGCGTTGCTGCCACGGCCGTTCTCACCGGTTGCGGACCGGCCTCACGCTATGTCGTGCGCGAACCCTATGCCCAAATGCCTGAATACACCTATAATGGTCAAAGCACCTACTATGCAACGACATGTCGTGAATGCCCGGCGGGCTGTGGCCTTGTTGTGCGCACACATCAAGGGCGTGCCATCAAGGTCGAAGGGAACAAACTCCATCCGGTCAATCGAGGGCGCACTTGTGCTCGCGCCCAAGCCGCTATCCAGGGACTGTACAACCCCGATCGCATCCAAAATCCCCTCCGCCAGAACGGGCGCGGCTCGGCCAATTTCACAACGCTAACCTGGGAAGATGCTGTCCGAGTCGTACAGGATGCCCTGACGAATTATCAACCCTCCCAAATCGCCTTCTTGCTCGGTTTGGCGCCCGACCATCTGGCCGACCTGGTGAGCGAGTTGACCGCCGCATTGGGTGCTCCGGCTCCGATTCGATATGGGGCCTATGCCTTCTTTGAAGCGCGCAACACCCTAGCCGAGGCGGTTGGTCGGCTTTTTGGTAAGCGTGCTTTACCGGTCTTTGACATCGGCGGTTCGGACATGCTTTTCTCCTTTGCAGCCAATTTCCTCGAGACTTGGCTCTCGCCGGTTGCTTTTACGCAAGCATACTCTCGTTTGCGCCGCCAGGAAGGGCGCAGTCGCGGTTACTTTGTACAGTTTGAGACACGCCTTTCGCAGACGGCCGCTAAAGCTGATTGGTGGATACCGCTTTTGCCAGGACAGGAAGGACTCGTTGCGCTGGCGCTTGGTAGATTGGTGGCCGAACAGCGCGGCGGCGCTATCCCCACACCTTTCTTGGATGTCGATGTGGCTGCTGTGGCTGCACAGACTGGCATTGCTCAAGAGACTTTGCAACATCTGGCCGGTCTGTTGGCCGGCGCTCAGCGTCCTCTCGTCATCCCTGGTGGGGCTGCGCTTGGGGGGACAAACGCGCTCGAAAATGCCCAAGCCATCTTGGCTCTCAATCAGCTCCTGGGCAATTTAGGACGGACCGGCGGCGTTTTCCTAACCCCTGAG
>JANWWB010000243.1 GCA_025056515.1 Anaerolineales bacterium | reverse complement strand
GGTCAAGGTCGGCGTTGCTGTCGGGGTAGGTGTGGGAGGCAACAGATAGACACGCACCGTGCGTTCGGCATAGCCATCGTTATGGTGACTCTCTAAGCGAAGACGTAAAGTAACTTCGCCAGGAGACATGCCGCTCAAATCCCACACAAAAGGCGAAGTGAGCAAATTGGACGACAACTGCACCCAGCCCGAGCCAGCATCGTAATCAAGGCTGGAAGCACGAAACCCATCATCGGCCTGGGCAACAAAAGCAATCTCAAAGGGCGATTGGCTGATCGTCATCCCATTGGTCAAACCGATGAATTCCAGACGCGGGCGTGGGTCACTCGCCGTACATTTGCGCTCGGGGATGAGAATCAGCGGGTCAAAGCCCATATCGCGCGCCCACTTGCGACCTTGGTCGGTCTCCGTGATCCACTTGATAGCCCATCGATCGGTGACGTTCAAGACGAGTTCAGTCTCGGTAAATTCAGAACACTCAGGAGAGGCAAGCAACCGCGTCCAGGTATCGAGCAGGACTTCTTTCCATAGGTCATGGTCGGGTGTGAGCGCCGGCTGCTCGACATAGAAATACTCTTCGCGCTGTTGCGGGCACCAGGGCGAGGGTTGTGTGCCAGAAATTGCGCAAATCGTCTGTTCGATGATACCATCGGGACGGATAAAAGGCGTCGGATTGCCTCCGGTGAGATAAGGGACAGCAAAAGTCATAAACTGCGCCCAAATCGGACCGGCTCCGGTGATACCCGTAGTATTCCCCATAGGAGTATAGTCCGGGTTGCCCACCCAAACCCCAACGGCCAAATCGGGGGTGTAGCCAAGCGTCCAATTATCGCGAGCGTCGTTGGAAGTTCCGGTTTTGGCTGCTGAGGGGAAAGGCAAGTTGAGAATAGAGTTATACCCAAAGACGGGCGCCCTGGCGGCACGGTCGGAAAGAATAGAGGTGATGAGAAACACATGCTGCGGCTTCACAACCTGTTCGCCGCGAGGAATCTTATACTCGTACACAACCTCGCCCTTAAAGTTTTCAATGCGCGAAATGGCAAAAGGAGGTACCCGGACGCCGCCATTGGCCAACACAGCATATGCGCCGGTCAGTTCAAGCAAACTGACCTCGCCGCCGCCTAAGGTTAAGGCCAGGCCATAATCGTTGCGGGTGAAACTAGTAATCCCCAACCGTTGCGCCATACCGATCAGACCATCCGGTTGCGGGGTGTTCGGGTCATCATACACGCCGACAAACTGAAGCGTGCGCACTGCTGGGATATTGAGGGAATTGGCCAAAGCCGTACGAACCGTAACCGGACCCCAGAACTTACGGCTATAGTTGTCCGGGATATACGGTGGATTGGGGTCGCCCTCACGACCAGAGGGGGGAAATTCCGTGCGCACATCCCATAAGAGGGTCGCAGGCGACCAGCCCTTCTCGAACGCCGCCAAGTAAGTCAGCGGTTTGATCGATGAACCGGGTTGACGCGTTGGGCTGACCGCCATGTTGACTTGTCCAGAATGTTCTTCATTGTAGAAATCAGGCGAGCCGACCATGGCTAAAATCTCACCAGTAGCCGGGCGAATAGCAACCAACGCCCCGCCGGTGACCTGTAAATCGGCAATTGCCCGCACTTGTTCGGTCACCAAACGCTGCGCTTCGTCCTGAAGATACGGGTCAAGGGTGGTATAAACCGTGAAGCCGGAACGGTAAATCGTCTGCGCGTCGTAGAGTTTTTCTAGCTCTGTGCGGATGTATTGCACCCAATGAGGGTAGCGCATCTCAACCCGCGGCGGCTTGAAAGCATAGTTTTTGATTTCCTCCAAGGCATTCGCCGCCACAAGACCATCTACACAAACCGGCGCCGGGCTATTGCTGACTTGAATACAGCCTCGTTCGCTGCTCAGCGCCATCATCGCCAGGAGCACCGTCTGAAAACGAACCAAGGTCAAGTCGCGAGCAGAGTAGATATCGTAAACCGACGGCGCTTGCGGCAATCCGGCCAGGAAAGCTGCCTCACCCACCGTTAGATCACGTGCACTCTTACCAAAATAGGTCTCAGCAGCAGCTTCAATACCATAGGCCAGATTGCCATAATAAATTTCATTGAGATACAGTTCGAGAATTTCATTTTTCGTATAACGGCGCTCAATTTCCGTCGCTAGGATGGCTTCGCGCACTTTACGCATGTAAGACTGTGAGGCTCGCTCCTCCGGAGAAAGAAGCAAAGCGCGCGCCAATTGCTGGGTGATGGTTGAAGCACCCGAGACCGTCTCTCCACTCCGCAGGTTTTGCCAGAAAGCACGTAGAATAGCTAAGGGATCGAACCCTTTGTGAGAATAGAATTCCTTGTCCTCTATGGCGATCGTGGCAGCAATCACATTCGGCGAAATTTGTTCTAACGGCACATACCGACGCTTTCCGCCGCTCGGATCGTTAATTTCATACAGCACATTCCCATTTCGGTCGAGAATGCGCGTGGTCTCGAACTGCAATGCGCGAGCCCGTAAATCATCCACAGAAGGCAGTTCGCTTGCAATCTGATAGTACTTGTAAATCACAAAAGCTAGACCCAGCAAAACGACGGCGACAAACACAAAGAGACCGCCAATGAT
>JANWWB010000242.1 GCA_025056515.1 Anaerolineales bacterium | reverse complement strand
GTGGCATCAATTTCCAGGCAACCTAGAAGCGTAGAAATCAGCAGGTCGGACTTAATTATTTCCGACCTGCTTTGTTTTTTCTCGCCGTCGTCGCTGCGCTCCTTGCGATCTTTAGACAAGCTGATCTTGGGTAAGAGATGTCAGGGGTAGATGATTGCAAATCATCCAAGCACAAGACAAAGATGGTTGTCCGATCCGGCTGGGACCCATCTCTCAAACAAGCGTCTTTAGAGCAAAAACGGTTCAGAGGGATGCGCAAAAACGGCCAAACCAAACCATTCCCTCTTGCTTTTGTTATTAGGATACCGTATCACGGCGAGGCGGCGCAGCCGCCGAAGAAGTCTCTCAGATCTTCGTAGGACTTCATCGTCTAGCACAAGGCTAGGGCTTGGCCGTCTTCAAAGTCTCATCACGACGCATGCGTTTTGAGTTTCCCAGGTCTTCGCAACAGAGGAATTCCACCTTAGGATGCTCATCCTCGCTCAGACAAGCCAAAAAACCTCTGCCGACCCAGGCCGTATCATGCACATCCCGCAGATTGAGTCTGTATGCGGACGTTCAGGTGCGATAGCAACTCGGACAATCGGACTCCTTGTAGACTGGGCAGAACGAGATGTGCCTTGCCCACACGCTCAAGCGGTCCCAGCCCAATCGTCCAAAACCCACCGGCCAGGGCTGCTTCCACGCCGGCAGCTGCATCTTCCACGACCACACATTCGCAGGGTAAAAGGCCCAACTGACCAGCAGCATGAAGGAAAAGGTCAGGCGCCGGCTTCTGCCGCTCAACGCTATTCCCGTCTGAGATCGCATCTATCAGAGGCATGAGCCCCAAACGGTCAATCACCAAGCGAGCGTTCTTGCTGGCAGAACCAATCGCTGCTTTGAGCCCGGTACGGCGGATTTCCTCCAGCAATTCGCACGCCCCGGGCAAGACATCGCGCGGGGTCATCTGACAGACATATTCCAAGTAATAGCGATTCTTGCGCTCCATCCACTCTTGCAATTCGGCCTCGGAGCAAGAACGTCCTTTTAGGAGTAGCAAAATTGACTCACGCCGCGGAATGCCGCGCAAGGCTTCGTTCTCCTCTCGGCTAAACGGAATGCCGAGTTCATCGGCCAGGCGTTGCCAAGCGCGATAGTGATACTCAGCGGTATCCGTCAGCACACCGTCAAGGTCAAAGATAAAACCACGAATTGTCATCGAAGCCCCCACTCCATTTCTGCTTAGGATTCTTGTGAAATGGTCACTGTATGGAGCTTCCCCAGCAGGAAAAACCGAAACGTCAAACGATGCCAATGGCGAGGCAAACGAGGATGAACCTCCCAAGCACCATCAGGGGAAATGCGCAGACCTCCAAAACCGAAGACAACCGCTTGCCAGAGACCACCCGCTGAAGCAGCATGGATGCCATCGCCGGCGTTGCCGCGCACATCTTGTAGGTCTGCGCGGGCGGCCAGCAAGAACTGTTGATAGGCCGTCTCGGTATCCCCTGCCCAGCAAGCCATAATCGCCTGAATGGCCGGGCCGAGCGAAGAGCCGTAGGCGTAATCGGTGCGAGGTGTATAGTACTCATAATTCACGCGAATGGCCTCTGGCGAGAACTGCTCGCGCAATACGTATTGTGCCATCAACACATCCGGTTGTTTGATGACCTGATACTGATTGGCCGCTTCGATGCCGAAGATTTCATGCATCGATTTCGTGCGCGGCTCATAATCGGCCAGGTTGACATCTTGGAGGTCAAAGTAACCATCAAACTGCTCTATGACGCCGCTGGAGGAGACATGGATCCACATGTTCTCTGCAATTTTGCGCCAGAGAGCCAAGCGTTCGGAGGTCAGACCGAGAGCCTCACCAAGTTCCTGTGCTCGTTGGGGAGCATGCTCTTTCAGCCAAGCGAAGACTCGCAAAGCCGTCTCGATGTTCCATTTGGCCATCAGATTGGTATAGGCATTATTGTTTACATGATCATGGTATTCATCCGGCCCAATTACATCCCGATATCCATAGGCCTTACGCTCTTCCAGCCACTCAGCGCGCGAGACGAAGAAGCGTGCGGTCTCCAAAATCAATTCTGCGCCGCGCTGGATGAACCAACCCTCATCACCGGTTGCTTGCCAGTATTGATAAACCCCGTAGGCAACATCAGCAGAGATATGAATGGCGAGATCGCCTGTCCAGACGCGCGC
>JANWWB010000100.1 GCA_025056515.1 Anaerolineales bacterium | reverse complement strand
GTCTGAAGCGTGCACTTCAACTTCCTTACGTCCGGCCAAACGGATGTTGTAGCGGGTTTTGGGTTTCATGCGCTCAAAGACATCCTCCTCGCGCCCGCTCAAGTCCAGGACCAAGGTCACGCGTGGCTGAATGTGATGTGGGCTACGCCGAAAACCGGGCGGCAGTGGGGGAAGAGCGCCAAGCGTCTCCTGCCAGCCATCCGGCTCGACCTTCAGGAAGATCGCCCTCCTTCGCCGACAAATCGTATCGACCTCGCGCCAGAATTCTGGATGCCCGAAAGACCCTGGGTCAGTCCCTAGAGGTCCCTTGGGGATATAAGCAAAAGAATAGCCCAAAGGTAGGCGACGGAAAAGAATCTGCGCCCCTATTTCACCATTGACAACCCGCACAGCTTGCCAGCCGAAAGCAGACTTCAGTTCACCCCATTCGCCGGATTGCAGGAGATGCGCCTCGGGGTGTTGCTCCAGAAAGGTTCTCCAATCAGCAAGAGAAAGCTCAGGCATCGTAACCGGTCCCACAAGAGAATTCTACGACTAATCGACCTCCAGTGCGGCCATGAACTCCCGCGTGAGCAAATCGAGCGACCAGCTGCTTTCGGAATGCGAGAGCAGATAGAGGCCTTGTTGCTTGAGAAACTCAAAATTGCTATACCGTACATCGCGGTAATCGCGCAAACGCCCGGTGCGAAAAGCTTCGATGATTTGCTGGACGCCTTGTTCCACCGTCCAGCGTGGGGAAAAATGGAGGGTGCGGTGAATCTTGTTGAAATTGACCCAGTAGTTGCGCTTGTCGGCGCTACCCTCTTCGTAGATGATTTGCGCTTCGGGTACAAAGCGGTGAATAATCTCACCAATTTGCTTGATTTGGTAGTTCTGTTCGTTTGAGCCGACGTTGAAAATCTGGTTGCGCACCAGCGGCAACGGTGCCTTGAGCACTAAGGCAATGGCTTCAGCAGCGTCGTCCACGTGTAAAAAGGGGCGCCACTGGTCTCCGCCGAAGATGGTAATTTGCCCGTCAACAACCGCTTTTGCTGTCAGCAAATTAACCACCAGGTCAAAGCGTGGCCGTCCGGAGAGGCCGTAAATGGTGCCAAAACGCAAAATGACCGGTGAAAAATAGTCATCGGCCATGCTCAAAAGCACCTTTTCCGAGGCGATCTTGCTGCGCGCGTAAAGCGAAACCGGTCGCAGTTCCGACCTCTCATCGAGCGGCTCATCGCTCACCCCATAGACCGAGCAAGTGCTGGCAAAGATAAAGTGTCCGATGCCGCTTCCTTTGGCAACCTCGGCAATCATGCGAGTCGCCGTCAGGTTGATATCCAGCGTCAGTTGTTCATCCAGAGCACAAGCCGGGTCGCCGACCAACCCTCCGAGATGGATGACGGCATCCATGTCACGCATCACCTGGACAACCTTTTCCACTTGACGGAAGTCGGCCTGAACCACTTCCAAACGCGGGTGATTCAACCAGGGTTCAATCGGCTCGGTGCCGTAGAGGAGTAAATCGAGCACACGCACGTTGTAGCCGGCCTGAAGGAGTTTCGGCAAGAGCGCCGAGCCGATATACCCGGCGCCGCCAATCACCAGCACATTTTCTATTTTGCCGTTGCGTGCACGGCTTGGCAAGGGCGTCTCGGCATGGATGACACGTTTCCAGACCGTTGCCCAAGCGCGCGCTGCAACCAGCAATAGGGCACTCAAAGCCCAAGCCAGGAGCAAGGCGCCGCGGGGAAAGTTCAGGTAGGGGGAGAGAAAATCCAAAACTTCTCCCTGCCCCAGATAGGTCAGCGCCCCAAAGATGAGATAGGCCAGGCTGACCGCTTGCAGGACAATCAGGGTTTTGTAACGTCCACGATAAAAACGTCCATAGGAATAAAAGCCGCTGGCCGTAAAGACGACCAGACAAATCAAGGTCAAAATCCAAGAGTTTTGCAGGTAGACGCGTTGGTAGTACAAAAACGTGGAACGATACTCAAAGGCAGTGGCATCGCCGCGGCTGACAATCCACAACAAGCGTCCGATCAAGGAGAGGATGAGAGCTAAATTGACCAGGATGGCATCGGCAGCCATCCGCACCAAGCCCTGAAAGGAGAAAATGACCCGCCACCAAGAAGCGTTCGGTTTCATGTTTTCTCCCTGAGTTTTTGGCGGATTTCGCTCGCGTAGAGATGAGCGCGCTCAATCGCCTGGCAAATCCCTGAGGCTACTTCTGCGCTCATATTCGACCACATGGGAAGACTGAGGCTGTTCTCAGCCAACCAGTCCGTATTTGGCAAGGGACGACCATCATAGAAAGTGCGGTAGGCTTTCTGACGATGAACCGGAGGAAAATAATATTTACGGGTATCAATATGTTCAGCAGCTAAGACCTGCGCCAATTCATCACGATTCAGGCCAAAGCGGTTTGGGTCAACGGTGATAGAGATCTCACGGTAGGAATGGCGGTCGCTCGGATGTACTGCTTGAAAGCCGATGCCGGGTAAGCGACCTAGTGTCTCTTGAAAGAGGGTTGCGATCTCGTTGCGATGGCGTGCAGCTTCTTCTAAACGTTTTAGGCTGTGTAGCCCTAGTAAGGCACTCAGTTCAGGCATACGGGCATTTAAACCGGCAAAGGCGCTGTCGTAATTGCCATCATTTCCATATTCACGCCCGATACGGACTTTGGCTGCCAAGTCGTCGTCGTTGGTCGCCACAATGCCACCTTCGCCGGTGATGAGCAATTTGGTTGGGCTGAGGCTGAAGATTTGGGCATCGCCTTGCTTGCCGACCGGTTCGCCCCGATAGAGAGCGCCGGCGCCATGAGCAGCATCGAAAATCAACTTGAGGTTATGGCGGCGCGCCACCTCCTGGAGGCCTTCGATATCCGCCGGGTTGCCAAATTGATGCACGGCTACAATTGCGGTGGTTTGC
>JANWWB010000082.1 GCA_025056515.1 Anaerolineales bacterium | reverse complement strand
CGGCAATAAACACGCGCAATCCCAAAGAAGAGACAAGCTGACTCATAAATGCTTCTGCCGTCTGTGCGGCTAGGGTCGGAGTGAAATCTAACGTCAGCAGGATATCAATGCCCATTTGCTCCAGCAGAGCGGCCCTTTCCTGTAGCGGCGTCAGGTAAGCAAAGTGCGATTGCCCTCCGAGAACAACTGCAGGGTGAGACGAAAAAGTGATGACAACCGCCGGGACCTGAGCCAAGTGAGCGCCTTCGACCAAACGCGCAAGCAGTCTCTGATGACCAAGATGGACGCCGTCGAAGATTCCCACTGTTACCCAAGAGGCCGGCAATGAGATTGATTCGAAAGAAGAAAGGTATTGCATAACGAGGGAAGGCAGTTTGACCAAAGAGGGCGGATGTACTCCGCCCTTCTATATCAAATCAATCATCAGGCCTGGACTCGTATCGATCATACCCATTTCTTGGTCAGATCGGCTGATCGGCTCCAAACTGCTAAGGCGGGATGACCAAAAAGCCAGGCAGACAACTCGCTTATACTAGGAGATAGGAAAGGCAGATGCAGCGTATAGAGTCTTTAGGCACTTCGGTATCTCCACCGCTAAGATAGCACGGTTTTGACGCCGGTGCAGCAGGCTCTATGAGAAAAACACTTTCTTGGGCTGCCATTGTAGCGAACCATCTTCTCCGGTGACCAGGGTCATAATAGCGACCAATTCACCAGCCATGCTAATTCCACGCACTAGCCCAGGCTGGCTATCCGGTGCGGCCTTAATGCGATGACCGTGTTTGACCTCTTCGACTTCATCTGGACTCAGTTCAACAGCTGGCCAATCGGCTAAGGCTTCAGCAGCGGGGATCAGATATTGATACCAGTTACCGGTCACAAACGCCTCTTGCAGCTTGCGCAAGGGAACCGCGTCTCGTAGAGAGAAACGCCCGCTTTTGGTGCGTCGCAAGCCGACCAGGTAAGCGCCACAACCAAGCGCTTGACCCAAGTCGTTAGCCAGAGAACGCACATATGTCCCTGAAGAGCAGTGGACATCAATCACCACCTCCGGTGGCGCCCATTCTAGGACCTCTAAGTGATACACAGTGATTTTGCGCGGTGCTAGCTCCACGTCTTCGCCTCGGCGCGCTAGGTCGTAGGCACGGCGTCCACCGACTTTGATGGCCGAAAAAGGCGGCGGTGTCTGCTCAATTTCGCCGACAAAACGTTGCAGGACTTCATTAAACTTCTGTTCGGTAAGGTCTGCAGGTATCGCCGAGCGGGTGATGAAGCGACCATCGGCGTCATAGGTGTCGGTGCTGCCGCCCAGACGGATAATCGCTTGATAACGCTTATCGGATGCCGAAACGAACTCGCTCAATCGCACGGCCGGCCCGATGAGAATGACCAGGACGCCCGAGGCACGCGGGTCCAGTGTGCCGGTATGTCCGGCGCGTCGGATGTTTGTCCCTTTACGGATCATTTCGACAACATCGTGCGATGTCAGGCCAACCGGTTTGTCTACGACTAAGACACCGGAAATAGCATTTTTAACATCTTGACTTTCCATGCTTGATTGTCCTCCAAAAAGTTTAACCCCGTTTCACTCTAGAGTCATGAATCTGTTGTAAGTGCAAGCGAGTAGCTGCCAAGACTTTTTGTTGAATATCCTCTAAACTTCCTTGCATTTCAGCGCCAGCAGCCGACTTGTGCCCTCCCCCGCCAAAAGAGCGTGCTATTTCGGCCACATTGACTGCCGGTTTTAGCCCCCGCCAGGAGATTTTGGTTTTCTGGGGTGCTTGCTCGACCAAGACAATAGCGACTTCGGCTTCTTGGATAGCAGAGAGTAGGTTAATCAAATCTGCATCGTCATTTCCATTATACTCTGCGATTTCTCGATCTGCTAGTGTTAAGGTCGTCCAGACAATCGTTTCAGAACGTTGCAATTTTGCCAACCCCTGTCCCCAGTATCGGACTGCTGCGAAAGTGCGTTGTACCAGGTTGCGTAAGTAGATGCCGCTCAAATCGGCGCCTAGTTCGAGCAAATCAGCGGCTTGTCGCAAAATTTCAGGGGTCGTGCTTGAGGTTCGAAAGCCAAGGGTATCGGTTACCATGCCGGTTAACAAGTTTTCAGCGACCGGCAAGGTGATTTTCAGCCCCCAACGCGGCATCTCACGTGCTAGCAGAGAGGCTGTCGCCGCGGCAGAAGGGTCAATCAGATTAATCTTTCCAAAATGGTTAGAAGTCAGGTGATGATCGATGACTACGTCCGGGGGGCGATAGCCATCTAGGACTTTACCAACGCGTTGAGAATCGGAACAATCAACAACGATAATGCAATCAAAAAAACCATTCGGGCGAGTCTGAATAAAGTGACTTCCAGGGAGAGAGCGGAATGCTGCCGGTACTCCATCTTCGAGTACCATTTGCACCTCTTTTCCAGCCTCCGTTAAAGCTAAGCCAAGCGCCAGGGTAGAGCCGATGGCATCACCATCCGGTCGAATGTGAGATGTTATCAGAATGCGTTGGGCTTGTTGCAGGTGTTTGCGTATGAGAGGGGCCAGATCGGTCATGATTGTTTTCGTAGAGAAGCGAGCAAGCGTTCAATACGATCGGCGTTTTCAGGAGTTGGATCCCAGTGGAAGCGCAGACGCGGCATCACGCGCAAGTCAATCCGGGCGGCAAGTTCGCGGCGTAAAAAGCCACTGGCGCTTTCCAATCCGCTTAAAATTTCTGCACTGCGCTCAGAGCCTTCAAGCGCAGAAACGTAGATATCGGCAAAAGCCAATTCCCGGTCTATTTTTACATCTGTCACAAAGACGTGATGGAGACGCGGGTCGGCCACTTTCAAAAGGAGAAGTTCGGAAAGTTCTTGCCGGAAACGATCGGCTATCCTTTCGAGTCGAAGTTTAGAAGGCATGGTCTACCTACTTTAGGTCAATCCTTGGTCATTTTTTCTAGGAGGTAACACTCAATCACGTCGCCAACTTGAATGTCGTTGAAATTCCTCAAGCCAATACCGCATTCAAAGCCTTCGCGCATTTCACGCACATCCTCTTTCTCATGCTTGAGAGAGGCAATATCACCTTCATAGACAACCTCGCCGTTGCGAAGCAAGCGCGCTTTGGCGTTACGGCGCACCTCCCCCTGCACCACGCGACAACCGGCCACTTTGCCACCTTTTGAGATGTTGAAGACGGCAAGCACATTGGCCCTTCCGATGATTTTTTCCACTTGTTCAGGCTCGAGCATGCCTTTGAGAGCCTTTTCCAGATCTTCGGTGAGGCGATAAATAATCTCGTAAAGTCGGATCGAGACGCCTTCTGTTTCAGCCAAACGACGTGCTGTGGCATCTGCCTGCACGTTGAAACCGACAATAATGGCGCGCGATGCAGAAGCCAACATGACGTCATTTTCGCTCACATTCCCTGTTTCGGCGTAAAGGACATTGATTTTAATCTCACCGGTCGGAATGCGGTTAATTTCGTTGAGAATCGGTTCGAGAGAACCTTGCACGTCCACTTTAAGGATAAGATTCAACTCCTTCGTCTCGCCAGCCTTGAAACGGCTGAAGAGTTCTTCCAGGGTCATCTTCTTCTGAGCGACAGCTTGTTGTTTGGCTGCCTCTTGTCGTTCCAAGACGACCTGACGCGCTTCTTTTTCCGAAGCCAGGACTTGGAAGATATCTCCGGCCCGAGGCAAGTCATTGAGTCCCATCACCGAGACTGGCACGGACGGCCCGGCTTTCTGTACTGGGCGCCCGCGAAAATCAAACATGGCGCGTAGGCGGCCATACGCCAACCCAGCGACAACCACGTCACCAACTTTCAACGTGCCGTTCTGAACCAGTAGGGTAGCCACGGGTCCCTTGCTCTTATCCAACTCGGCTTCAATCACCGTCCCGATGACTTTTCCTTTTGGGTTGGCGCGAATCTCGCTGTTATCGGCCACCAGCAAAATGGTCTCCAGCAAATCTTCAATTCCCTGGCGTTGTTTGGCCGAGACCGGTACGATAAAAGTGTTACCACCCCATTCATCGGGCACCAAACCGTTTTCGCTCAACTGCTGTTTCACGCGGTCAGGGTTGGCATTGGGTTTATCAATCTTATTCAAGGCAACAATAATCGGCACGCGAGCCGCCCGAGCGTGAGCGATGGCCTCCTTGGTCTGTGGCATCACACCATCGTCTGCCGCTACGACCAAAACGACAATATCTGCGCCTTGAGCGCCGCGAGCACGCATGGCTGTGAAAGCAGCATGGCCAGGGGTGTCTAGGAAAGTGATCTGTCGCCCTTTGAGTTCAACTTGATAGGCGCCAATATGCTGGGTGATCCCGCCAACTTCTCCTGCTGCAACGTTTGTGTTGCGAATAGCATCTAACAAGGTCGTCTTGCCATGATCAACGTGTCCTAGAATTGTAACAACGGGGGGGCGTGGGATCAAGGAGTTGGGGTCTTCCTGGGCAATCAATTTGCGCCAGAGGGGTAGTTCACCCGTCTCTTTTTCTTCTTCCTCGGCGACTTTTTCTGGTATGGCTTCGTAACCCATTTCGGAAGCCACAATGGCCGCAGTATCAAAATCAATGCTCTGGTTGATTGTGACCATCATACCATTTTCCATCAACTTGCGAATGATGTTGATGGCCGATACATTCAACTTCTGCGCAAGTTCGCGCACAGTTATCATAGCCGGCAATTCAAGACGCTTATTTGTTTGGTCGCTCATAAGGCAACTCCTTTCCGATGAAATACTACTCAGGCCCTTAATCGAGGAGACGAGCATCTGTGCGGGTCGGCCTGCGGTCTGCCGGCTGAGCGAAGGGCATCGATTAGCCGATCGTATTCTGCTCCTCTTCGTCTTCCTCCGGCAAGGTCTCCATAAACTGACGAAGGGTTTCCAAGTCCTGATTCGAGAGGGTCGTCTTTAGGGCATGTGCCAAAGAACCCTTAAGCGCTCTTTGCCAGCACGAGCGGCGATTGTGCAAATAAGCGCCTCGACCGGCAAGTTTTCCTGTCGGATCAATTTGGACGCCATCAGGCCGACGGACAATGCGCACGAGACTTCTCTTCGGCAACACTGTGCGACAGCCCACACAGGTCCGTTGAGGGATATGCTTAGGCCGTTTTTTTTGTTTTCCAGACACTTTCTTTCCAAAACGTCGCTGTTTGTTTAGGAAGTCAATGGTGCTGATGATTGCAACGTGCTTTTTGGTAAAGGTGCTATCTGCGGGTGCTCAAGTTGAGCGTATCCGAACCTTGAAAATTACCAATCTTCATCCAAAGCATCGCCACGTTTGTGTTTCTTGCGCGCAATGGCCTGACCGAGTTCTTCGTCGTATTCATAGATGCGGTCTTTGCGGCTCTTTTTCTTCTCCTTGCCTTTGTGTGGTCGTGTTGTTTCTTCTTCGGCAGCATGGAATTGCATCTTAAGATTTTCAACGCGGAAGAGTCGTTCAAAGTCTTCTTCCTCTTCGGTCTCTGTTTCACTCGCTTGTAAGGCTTCAGCCTGAGGAGAAACAGGCAGTACTTCCATCGCTTGCTCTTCAAGCAAGGCCGCTGGCGTTTCCGGAACAACTGTTTCTTCTTCCACAACCGCTGGAGTTTGAGGCGATGGTTGAGAGACGGCTGCAAGAGCGTTTTCAATTGCCTGCATCGCCTTCGGACCGATACCTGGCAAGCCTAAGATGCGGTCTGGGTTGAGTTTCATGGTCAACATTAAATCGCCCACTGTTCGATAATCGGCACCTGTAAGGATGGCGTAAACATGTTCGGGCAGGTCCAGCTCGGCAATATCGGTCTCAAAGGCCTGCGACGGAATGCTCGCCCGAGCTGCTACACTCTTTTCGTCTTGTTCAGCGACAACCTCGGGACGCACTTTTTCTACAGTGCGTCGTTCAACACGGTCAACAAACTGGACGAGTGTGACCAATTCGTCGGCTGTCAGGAGATGATTCTCGGCATGTTTAGCAAGGATTTCCTCAATGACGGGTATATTCGCCCGTTCAATTTCGGCGATCTGGCTCAAAGAGGGATCGGATTGCAATTTGGCAATAGCATCGCCAGCGGCTTCAGGCAGAGATTTGATATCAATTCGCCAGCCGGTCAGTTTGGCTGCTAGGCGAGCGTTCTGCCCATCGCGGCCAATTGCCAGGGAAAGCTGGTCTTCTTGGACCACAACCGTAGCCGTTCGCTCGGATTCGTTGAGGTATACACCAGTTACCCGTGCCGGGCTAATCGCTTTGGAAATATACACAACCGGGTCTGGATTCCACTCAATGATATCAATTTTTTCATCGTGCAGTTCCTTGACAATAGCCTGAATCCGAACCCCGCGGATGCCCACACAAGCTCCTACCGGGTCAACATTCGGTTGTGTTGCCGATACAGCAACCTTGGCGCGCTGGCCTGGTTCGCGGGCGATGGCGCGAATTTCGACAATCCCGTGATAAATTTCCGGTACTTCATTTTCAAGCAAACGGCGCAGGAAGTTGCGATGGGCACGCGAAAGGATAATCTGCGGTCCGCGCGGCGTGTCTTTAACTTCTAAAACAATCGCCCGTATCCGGTCATGTACTTTGAATCGTTCTCCGGGAATCTTTTGATTGGGCGGCAGAATCCCTTCGGCTTTCATGTCCAAGCCAACCGTGATGCCTTGGGTGGCATTGACTGCTTGCACGGTTCCGCTGATGATTTCTCCTATTTGCTTGCTGAAATATTCTGCCTGCATTTGCCGTTCGGCCTCGCGGATGCGTTGCTGGATGACTTGGCGCGCTGTCTGGGCTGCAACACGCCCGAAGTCTTTTGGCGTGCTTTCCACCACAATCATGTCTCCCAGGCGAACGTCGGGCTTGATTTTTTGAGCCTCTTTGAGCGAGACTTCCGTCCGTTCATCCTGCACTTCTTCGACTACTTCCTTTTCGGCAAAAATGGTAACCTTACCCGTTTCTGGATCGACGCGCGCTCGGACTTCTTGGGCATTCGAAGCGTTTACGGCACGTCGGTACGCCGAAACCATCGCCGACTCAATTGCCTGTAAGATCACCTCTTTCGGCAATTGTTTTTCTTCTAGCATTTCATTGAAAGCCAGAGTAAATTCATTTTTCATTCTTTTCAAACACTCCATCAATATACATACAAGCAGAAAAGTGGGGGAGGCCCACTTTTCGATGCATTCGGTATTGAGCTTAGCGTGGTGATTTTAACGTATGTGATCGATGTGTGTCAAGACCCGGTTGGCCTAGGGCGTACAAACCTATCAACCGTGTCTGACCAGATTAACACACATGACCCATCCCAAGCGTAGGGATGGGTCATGTGGAGCACGATGTCAGACGGTTTACTTGACTTCGACAACAGCGCCGGCTTCTTCAAGTTTCTTCTTGGCATCCATGGCGACCTCTTTGCCGACCGCCGAGAGCACCTTGCCACCCGGAGTTTCAGCAAGGGCCTTAGCCTCAGTCAGGCTCAAGTTCACCAAGGTGCGGATGACCTTAATGACCTCAATCTTCTTAGGACCGGCGTCTTTGATGATAACGTCAAACTCAGTCTTTTCTTCTTCCGGTTCTGCGGCGGCTGCCGGAGCTGCGCCAGCAGCTACTGCTGCCACGGCCACCGGCGCTGCGGCAGAGACACCCCATTTTTCTTCCAGTTTCTTGACCAGTTCCGCAGCTTCCAAAACAGTCAGCGCACTCAACTGCTCAACAAGTTTTTCCAAATCAGCCATTGTCCATTACTCCTTCTTCTTTCTAGGGTTAGTAATCGAGAATAAATGTTAGACCAAATCGCATCACGCGGCGACCGGCTCGTGATGAGCCCGAATGACATAGGCCAGGGCGCGACCAGGTTCGGCCAGTGTGCGCACCAGCTTGTTCGCTGGAGCCTGCAAAACACCCAACAATTGCGAGCGCACGACTGGCAAAGGCGGGAGTTCGGCTATGGCTTTCACTTGTGTTGGCGTTAGGGTCATTGCATCCATATAGCCGCCCTTCACTTTGACCGATTCTAGGCCTTTCGTGGCTTCCATCAGCGCCTTGGTAAAAGCAGCTGGATCTGCGAAAGCAAAACCGATCGCCGTGCTCTTTTCAACAAACGATTCCGGTACCTGGTACCCCATTCTTTCCAGCGCCAGTTTTGCCAGCGTATTCTTGACGATGTGGAATTCACCGCCAACTTCGCGCAATTTAGCGCGGATGGCATCCAAATTCTTCATGGTCAAGCCAGAATACTCAACCAGCACGATGGCCTTGCTTTTGCCAAGCCACTCCAGGTATTCGCTCAGCATGGCCTCTTTTTGTTGCTTTGTTTTTGCCAAAAGATCTCACCTCCTTTCTAAAGCAAAAGTCTTTGCCCAAGTTCCAGGCAAAGACTCACCGCTCACTAAAGGAGCATGTGCGCTCGAACGCACACGGGGGTCTTCACCTGGGCAGGAAATTAAGTCCAATCAAGGACACCTGCTGTCATCGGCGAAGGAATAGTCTCAGGCGAGAGGAAATCTTACTCGCCGACTTCCATAGACTGCGCCAAGTTCGGGTCAACTTTGATTCCCGGCCCCATTGTTGAGGTCAGGGTAACACGTTTGATGAACGAACCTTTAGCTGCGGCTGGACGAGCCTTGCGCACAGCTTCCATAAAGGCAGCCATGTTCTCGTACAGTTTTTGCTCATCGAATGAGACTTTGCCAAGTGCTGCATGGATATTGGCTGTCTTGTCGAGACGAAACTCCACGCGACCGGCCTTTGCCTCCGCAATCACACGCGGCAAATCCGCTGCACTGACCACAGTACCAGCTTTGGGGTTCGGCATCAATCCACGCGGGCCGAGGATGCGGCCTAGGCGCCCGACCTTACCCATCATATCCGGCGTGGCAATTGCAACGTCAAAGTCAAGCCAACCACCTTGAATCTTAGCGATTGTTTCATCGTCATCAGCAACGACGTCCGCGCCAGCTGCGCGTGCCGCTGCTGCACCTTCTCCTTGCGCAAAGACCAACACACGCACCTGCTTGCCTAGCCCATGTGGTAAAACCACCACATCGCGAATTTGTTGATCGGCCTGTCGAGGATCAAGATTGGTGCGTAGGTGAACCTCTACTGTCGCGTCAAACTTCGTATAAGAAGTCTCTTTGACCAGGCGGATGGCCTCGCGCGGGTCGTAGGTTTTTGTGACATCCACTTTGGCCAAAGCGGCCCGATATTTCTTTCCGTGTTTTGCCATAGGTCTCCTTCGTGGTACAAACGGACCGAAAAAGCCCTCCCACCAGCTTAATCTACAACGACAATGCCCATATTGCGGGCAGTTCCTTCAATCTGGCGCATGGCGCCTTCGATGTCCAAGGCGTTCAAGTCTTTCATCTTGAGCTCGGCAATCTCGCGGATTTGGGCGCGCGTGACCTTGCCCACTTTTTCACGGTTCGGCGCAGCGGAACCTTTGGTAATCCCAGCCGCTTTACGCAGCAAAACCGACGCCGGCGGCGTC
>JANWWB010000031.1 GCA_025056515.1 Anaerolineales bacterium | reverse complement strand
GTTGTCGGAGGCACCGCCAGGGAAGGTCCACAGAGCAGCGTATTTCTGCGCGCAGGAGAGAAAAGGTATCTTTTCTACTTCCAGACGCAGGCCGACACCGGAGGCCTCGGCGATTTCCAAGCTGTGGCCGAGCAGGCTGAAGCCGGTCACGTCTGTGCCGCCGCGCAGACCAAACTCGATAGCCAGCGCGGCGGCCTTGTCGTTGAGCTGTTTCATCCAGCCGACCGCTTCGGCCACATCTTCGGGCGCGACTTTTTGCTGTTTCAAAGCGGTGGTCGTGACGCCGAAGCCAAGCGGTTTGGTCAGGACGAGTACATCACCTGGTCTTGCTCCTCCCTTAGAGAGATATTGCTCCGGGTGGACGAAACCAAGCACTGCCAATCCGTATTTGGGTTCTTTGTCCTGAACGGTATGTCCGCCAGCGATAACCACGCCTGCTTCGTAGCATTTCTCCGCCCCGCCGCGTAAAATCTCGCCGTTGACTTCTGGCGGCAGGTCGGGTGGGAGGGCAGCGATATTCAACGCAAGGAAGGGACGTCCGCCCATCGCGTAGACATCGGAGAGACTGTTGGCAGCAGCAATCGCACCGTAGTCGTATGGGTCGTCCACCACCGGGGTGAAAAAATCGGCGGTGACGACCAGGGCGCGCGTTGAATCCAACCTCCAAATGGCGGCATCATCGGGTCCGGCGAGGCCGACCAGCAGGTCCGAGAACGAGCTGGGATCAAAGAGGGTCTGGATAGGGCGCAGCACGTGCGCCAGCGTCTCCGCATTCAGCTTGGATGCTCAACCGGCACAGCTGGAGAGGCTGGTCAGACGAATCTGTCGCCCATTTGGGTGTACCTGAGACATTACGGTGTAGTTACTACCTCCGGAGGTAGGATAAACGGCGCATCGCTCGGTAGCAGGATGACGCGGATTCCGGGAGCGAGCTTGGTAATGTATTGATACTGTAGCAGCTCTGGGTTGTTTTTCAGGACGTCGGCAACTAAGCGCAAGGCTTCGGCTTCGGCCTTGGCTTCGATAATCCGTGCTTCGGCTGCAGCCTTGGCTTCAATAATGCGCGCTTCAGCTGTCCCTTTGGCCTGGATGACGGCGGCATCAGCTTGGCCTTGTGCGATTTGGCGTGCTTGTTCTGCCTCTTGCTTTTTCTGCTCGACCACGAATTGTGCTTGAAGTGCTTGCTGTTCGGCAATTTGCTTCTGTTCAATCGAGTAAGCGTATTCGGGTGTGAAGGTGATATTCCGCAGGACAAAGTCAATCAAGACTAGACCGTTATCATCCAGCTTCTGGCGCAAGGTTTCAGTGATTTCACTCAGTAATTCGAAACGTTTGGTCGAGACGACCTCCTCGACACTATATTGCGAAATAACATTCCGGATGATACCGCGCACTTGGGGGCGCACCAGTTCCTCAGTGTAACGGTCTTGCCAGGCGATGTGTACATCCACAACGCGGTCTGGATTGATGGCATAGATGACCGATGCATCCACAAAAATCTCTTGTCCATCGGCGGTACGGGCAGCGACCGAGTCGTCGCCTGCATGCTGGCCTTCATCTGCCGCAATCGACATCGTGTACGTTTGGCGGGCAATCGAATAACGTCGCACCGTTTCGCCGGGGATAATCCAGTGCAACCCTGAATCTAGAACGGTGGTCCGATATCCTTGGGAGACATAAGGAGAGATGACAATCCCGCGCTCTTGGGGTTCTAGGAAGACCAATCCAGCGCTCAAGATGGTTAGGAAGAGCGAGGCTACGACTAGGCTTGGGATGAGCACTTTGGCTGTCGGGAGGCGCTTTCCTTGGCTGGAGCGCATGACTCCAAGAATGATAAGGCCCACAGTGATTATCCAAAATACGATGGCTGCGCCTTGAACGAATGTTTGGATGTTCATATTTCCTCTCCTAGGTGGATCATTTTCAGATGCTTGCTATTTTTCTTGACGACACCGCAAGGGACTGAAGTCTCTGACCCATGGCTTGCAGCCCGCCAAAGCGGGATGAGCTGGGTCATGAGCCGCTTTAGGGCGGCTCTCAGTCTTTCAGGGTACCTTTAGCGGTAGCAACAAGGACGGTTTTCTCAAAACTGTTGGGTTAGTGATTTTGTTTTAGCAACTTTGATTTTTTGAAATGAAATCCCACTCGGTAACGGAGTTGCTTAGAGGGTGATCTCATGTTGTCTTTCTTTCCGCAATCGGATTCTAAATGTGTTTGAGCGTGGTAGCTCCAAAAGCTTAGCAGTTAAGATTGATTATAGCAGGAAGTTATCTGCTTTTCTTTTTCGCTCGGCATCTTTGTTCGAAGAGAAGATGAAAAGCGCCTCATGTTTTGGCAAAGATTGTCTTCTTGAGAAGCGATTGAAGATAAACTAGAGGATCGGCGATGCTTGGACAATTTTCTATCTCCAAATGCGGAAAGAGGTGGAAGTTGTTGCAGTTAATCCCTTATAGACAACCTGTACGTCAACCGCTACCAGTGACCCAGCTTTTTGTTTGACGAACTCGATATTCGAAAGAATCGCAATCCCGCTAGCGTTG
>JANWWB010000400.1 GCA_025056515.1 Anaerolineales bacterium | reverse complement strand
CATCACTGCGGAAGAACGCCACACCAAATACGCCGCCATCCATCTCATTAACCACGCCTGGGACAATCCCGCTGCTTTGGTCACGCTGGGAGTAATGGAAGAGGAGGAAATCCGCCAACTGGCCAGAGCGTTTTGGCATCCTTCCCTGCCAAGGCGCATAGAGATACGCCTCAATCGCGCCGCCCTCGAACACGACCACATCCTCCTGCTCGGCCCGACTTTCCCGCATGAGGTGGTCGGCTTTTCAGGTGGAGCCAAGTATCTCTTCCCCGGAATTTCCGGCCCAGAGATGATTAACGCCACCCATTGGCTGGGAGCGCTGGCGGGAGTGGTGCGCACGATTGGCGTCAAAGAAACCCCGGTGCGTTCCATGATTCACGCGGCGGCCGAACGCCTGCCCACGCCCGTCACGCTCATCGCCCTGATCGTGGAAGGCGAGGGACTCTCCGGCCTCTTCATCGGCGACCACCTTTCCGCCTGGAGCGCTGCGGCCGATCTCTCGGCCTTGCGTCACATCCGCTGGTGTGAGCGTCCGTATCGGCGCGCCCTCTCCTGCGCTCCGCCGATGTATGATGAACTTTGGACGGCCGCCAAAGCCATGTACAAACTCGAACCGGCTATGGCAATCGGAGGGGAGGTCGTCATCTATGCCCCACACTTGTCCGAAGTCAGCCGTGTACATGGCCGATACATCTACGAAATCGGGTATCATCTCCTCGACTATTTCCTGGCCGATTGGGAACGCTTCAAGCACATTCCGCCCGGTGTTCTGGCACACAGTACACACCTGCGCGGTTCTGGCCGTATCGAAGACGGCATCGAGAAGCCGAATGTGCGCGTCACCTTGGCCAGCCAAATCTCGCCTGAAGATTGCGCTCGCCTGAACTTGGGCTACCTTGATCCGGCTTCTATCAATCCGGCAGAGTGGCAAGGTCGCGAGGATGAAGGCATTCTCTACGTTCCCAAAGCCGGCGAAATCCTCTATCGCCTCCGGTAGAACGGGCTTTTCTCCCGTCCCTCAGCAGATAGGACAGCCTCTCGCTTGCCAAGTTGTTCAAAGGTCTTATCCGTCTGCACCGCAAGATGTTCCTGTTTTTTGGACTACCAACCTAAGCGTCATTTATGTCTGTAGAATCTGTCCTTCTTTCCCACTTTGCCCGTTACCCGGCAATGGGATTAGCCGACCTGTACAAACTCATCCATCAGGCCGCTCTGGGGAGCGAACACGCCATCCGCAACCCCGAAGCCGCCCGCCGCTGGCTGAACGAGGAATTGGCCTCATTGGGCGAGGGACCGGACGAACCTCTCCTCGACCTTCTCTCGGAAGAGACCGGCATCCTGCGCGTCCATCTGCGACCATACCTGGCCTCTGGCGGCGACCCAGAACACTTGCTTCGAGCTTTCCTTCGCACAGCAAATGAGTTTCGCGGCCACGCAGACACGCTCGAACGCTACTGGCAAACAGCCATCCGCCTGGAGCGTTTTCCGCCTGATGAAATGGAGAAATTTATTCGCCCCCTACGCGCAAAAAACTATCCCGCTGTTCACCACTCGCCTCTATACGAGCGTCTTTACCGCCCAGCCTATCGCGTCATCTGGCAAGGCTTTTGGTAGGCTCGGTCTCTAGTGAACTGTCGGAAACGGCCAGCCCATAGGCATCCGGCGGGTTTCGCTTATTCTTTTGCTGTTTATCCATACCCAAGGAGGAATCATGACTTACGGCCTAAACATTCTCCCTACCGGCACACTTGACTTGCTGGCGTTGGGCGCCCTCGTACACCGGCTTGACCCCGGTATTGTCCCCTTCCGCAAGGCCACTAACTTTGCCATCCACGTCAGCGGTGGAGAATTCAACGTAGCTGCCAATCTCTCAGACTGCTTTGGCTTGCGCACAGGCATCGCTACGGCCATGGTGGATTACCCACTTGGTGACCTGATTGCCGAACGGGTGCGAGCCATGGGCGTGCGCCCGTTCTACAAGCACTTCGTCCATAACGGCGTTACCGGCCCGAATATGGCCACCGTTTATAGCGACCGCGGCTTCGGTGTGCGCCCGCCGGTCGTCTTCTATAATCGCGCCCATGAAGCCGCCGCGCTGCTCAAGCCGGGTGATTTCGATTGGGCCGCCATCTTCGGTGAGGGAGTGCGCTGGTTTCACAGTGGCGGTATCTTCGCGTCTCTATCCGAAACGACAGGCGCCTTGATTCTGGAAGCCATGCAGGCCGCCCAAGCCGCCGGCGCGATCATTTCTTTCGATTTGAACTACCGGATTAAGTTATGGAATGTTTGGGGAGGACCGAAGCAAGCTCAAGCCGTCTTGGGGCGGATCGTTCAACACGTGGACGTCCTAGTAGGAAATGTAAAAGACTTACAACTCGGGTTGGGCATTTCAGCTTCCCAGGATGCTTCACAAGCCACACAAGATGCCGCTATGGCGATGATCGAAAAGGTTGCCGAGCAATTCCCTAACCTCAAAGTTATTGCGACAACGTTGCGTCAAGTTCATTCCACCAATCGCCACACTTGGAGCGCCCTAGCCTGGTTCAACGGTCGGGTTTTTGTCTCGCCGACATGTGAATTAGAGGTCTATGACCGCGTCGGCGGTGGGGATGGCTTTGCGGCAGGTTTCTTCTATGGCTTGCTGACCGGCGAATCGGAACAGGAAGCCGTCAACCTAGGCTGGGCACACGGCGCTCTTCTAACCACTTACCCCGGCGATACCACCATGGCGACTCTTGAAGACGTGCGAAGTTTTCTCCACAGCTACACCAGTTAGGCTAGCGCCTTATCCGTCAGCAGTCACAATGTTGTTCCGAAACGCTTAGACAGCTCCGAGAGAATCGCGGTTGCTGCTGGAGCGTCAACCAACCATGTGAGAGTTCCCGAAACCGGCTGCACCTCCTGCGCCGGCAACTCTAACGGCATCCGTGGGCCGAATAACACCTTCCACAAGGTCTCGGCTTTGCTTGCCCCGCTGACGAGAAACATCACATGAGCCGCGGCATTGATCAGAGGCAAGGTCATCGTAATCCGCGTTGTCTGCAACTGCGGTACCGGATTAGCGATGACCAACTGTTGACGTTCTGTCAATCCCGAAGTGTAAGGGAAGAGCGAAGCCGTGTGACCATCCTCCCCCATGCCAAGCAAGATTAAGTCTAGACGCGGTAAAGTAGAGGCCCAGGCAGGCACGGTGGCCTGCAGTTCAGCTGCGTATTCGCTCGCTGCTTCTTTTGCGCCCAATTCGGTCCGGATGCGATGGATATTCGCCTGGGGAAGCGGTATACGTCCCAAGAGCACCTGCCAGGCCATGCGGTAGTTGCTCTGCTCATCTGTGAGGGGGACATTCCGTTCATCACCCCACCAAACATGCACCTGCGACCAGGGGATGCTTTCGTTTGGCAACTCGGCCAGGCGCTGATAGAGAGCCTGTGGAGTATTCCCGCCACTGAGCACCCAGTGGAAGAGACCGCGTTGGGCAATCGCCTCCTGCGCCAGACGTACGATCTCACGAGCGCCCCACGCTGCCAGTGCTTCAGGAGAGGGTACAAGGACCAGGCGATGCTGCCCTTTTTCATCAAGTTGGAAAGTTTGAGAGGAGATCATTCGGGCATTCTGCTTTGAGCAAGCGAAATTCAGAAAACCACTCCGTGGGGCGACAAGCAACCCTACAATACCCTCCAAGAACGGCCATCGGCGGCGATGAAATCATCGGCTTCCTTCGGCCCCCAAGTGCCTGCTCGATACATTTCAAGAAACGATCCTTGACCAGACTGCCAACGCTCAATGACCGGCATAATCACCGACCAGGAAGCTTCTACCTCATCATGGCGGGTGAAGAGAGTGCTATCTCCCAGCATGGCATCCAGGAGCAGACGCTCATAGGCATCTGGCACAGGGGTCTGGAGCGCATTGTAACTGAAGTTCATAATCACAGGTTGAATATTCTCCCCGCTACCGGGGACTTTGGCGCTGAAGCGCAAGGAGATGCCCTCATCCGGCTGGATATTCAAGACCAATAAATTCGGCTGAATCTCGTTGGCAGTGCGCTCGCTAAAGAGGAGCAAGGGCGGCATCTTGAACTGGATGGCAATCTCGGTGACTCGTCGTGGCAAACGCTTGCCGCTGCGCACGTAGAAAGGCACACCGGCCCAACGCCAGTTGTCAATCATCAACCGCATCGCCAGGTAGGTCTCGGTGGTCGAATCGGGCGCGACATCTTGCTCTTGGGTATAACCAGGGACAAATTGACCGTTGATGACACCCGGTCCGTACTGACCTCGCACCGTCCCGTCACCACGCGAAGTATCAACGCGCAGCGCCTTTAAGACCTTAACTTTTTCATTCCGCACGGCATCGGCGGTAAATTCCGCTGGCGGCTCCATGGCGACCAAAGAGACCAATTGGAGCATGTGATTTTGCATAATATCGCGTATCACGCCGGCACGCTCGTAGTACGAGCCGCGATTGCCAATCCCCAAGGTTTCGGCAACGGTAATTTGGACATGGTCCACATAGCGCCGGTCCCAAATCGGTTCAAAGATCCCGTTGGCAAAACGAAAGACCAAAATATTTTGAACCGTTTCTTTACCTAGGTAGTGGTCAATGCGGTAAATTTGGTCCTCACGGAACCAACGGTGGAGATGCTGATTGAGGGCGCGTGCAGAGTCTAAATCGTGTCCGAACGGTTTTTCGACAATGATGCGCGTCCAGCCCCCTTGGCGCTGCAAGGTCACTTCGGAGCCAATATGCTCAACAATCGGGCGATACACTTCCGGTGGCGTAGCCAGATAAAACATCCAGTTGGAACGTCCTGCAGGCGAAAGGGCTTCTAGCTCCTGCTGCAAGCGACGATAATCAGCCGGGTTATTGTAATCCCCGGTCATGTAGTGCAAGCGTCGAGCAAAATCCTCCCACGTGTCGATCGGAATTGGTCTTGAGCGAGCGAATTCTTCTACAGCCCGGCGCATCTCCTGGCGGAAGGTCTCAGATGTCTTGGGCTTACGAGCAAAGCCCAAGATGGCAAATCCCGAGGGAAGCAAGCGAGCAGCAACCAAGTCATACAAAGCGGGTATCAGTTTCCGATAGGTCAGATCGCCAGAGGCGCCGAAAATGACCATCAGACAAGGTTCAGGTCTGCGTGGAAGCATACTTCACCCATTTCGTTTGCGTATGGCGTGGCCGCCGAATCCCTTACGTAACATCGCCAAGACTTTGGCAGCAAAGGATTCCTTTTGGCGTGAGATAAAGCGCTGGTAAAGCGCCAACGTGATAACCGGAGCAGGGACGTCCTCATCAATGGCCGCCTGAATTGTCCAACGTCCTTCCCCTGAGTCTTCTACATAGCCTTCCACCCCCTCCAGACGAGGATCTTCTTTGAGAGCATCGGCCAGGAGTTCGAGCAACCACGAGCGCACCACACTCCCTTTCTGCCAGACCCAGGCAATCTGGTCAAGCGGGAGCTGAAACTCACTCCGCGCCATGATTTCAAACCCTTCGGCATAGGCTTGCATCATGCCGTATTCAATGCCGTTATGCACCATCTTGACAAAGTGGCCTGCCCCGGCTGGGCCACAGTACAAATAATGCTTACCATCCGGAGCCAGGGATTGAAAAGCCGGCTCAAGACGCTGGAAAATCTCTCGATCGCCACCGAGCATCAAGCAATAACCATTTTGCAGCCCCCAAATACCACCGCTCGTCCCCTGGTCCATGAAACGGATGCCGCGTGCGCGGCACTCACGATAGCGGCGCTGACTGTCTTTCCAGTGACTGTTGCCACTATCTACAATCGCATCATCAGGGGAAAGTAAATCAAGCAAGCGACGGACAATGTTCTCGGTTGCCTCGCCGCTCGGCACCATCACCCAAACTGCACGTGGGGGCGTAAGAGCGGCGACCAGTTCTTCGAGTGTATAGACCCCGCGCAGTCCCTCAGCCTTAAGCTGATCTACCGGCTCAGGGCTGCGATTACAGACAATCACTTCATGCCCGTCACGATGCCAGCGTCGCGCCATATTGGCGCCCATCCGTCCTAAGCCAAAAAGACCGATTTGCATATGTCTCCTCCAAAAAAGATGAACAGGGTGCTATTATAGCCTCAGTAAGGAAAATCCGGCAATTCGAAGATTTGGAAGTCAAATATCCGTCAGGGGTCAAGCGCTCTTGGCAGTGCTCAATGCTTATTGTAGATTTTTGCTCATCGTAGGCGACTTGATTCGTCATTTTTGCATGAAGGTTGTCATCAGCTCTTTGTCTTGGCTGCCATCGAGTATGGCGATCCTATCCAAGCTTATGTTGCCTCGCTCTCCAAAACTCAAAGCCGACCCCAAAAACGTTTTCATGATTGAACATCGATCCCCGAACACCGAGCCCGCCGAATCCAGCCGCTCAAGGCTCCATTGGTCCGGTCTGTCATCCAAGATCTAACGCCGTGGTGGCTCTGGAAGGAACAAACGTGAATGTCCTCTCCCGTCCGATTTTAGCAAGCTTTTCTTGACAATCTCCTTCAATACGTGTAAAATCTTCACACTCAAAAAATCGAGCAGGCCGAGATAGCTCAGCTGGTAGAGCACGCGACTGAAAATTGCGGTGTCCCCAGTTCGATCCTGGGTCTCGGCACTGTCAGATACATAAACTGATCTGCGGGCGTAGTTTAGTGGTAGAACGTCTCCTTGCCAAGGAGAAGACCGTGGGTTCGAATCCCATCGCCCGCTCTATGGGTTACTGATGGTGGATTGAAAACTGTAGATTGGGGAATCAATCAGCAGTTTTCAATCCACAATTTCAATCCGAGTAAGGCGTCGTGGCCAAGTGGCAAGGCAAGGGTCTGCAAAACCCTGATCACGGGTTCAAATCCCGTCGACGCCTCAGGGTAGCGCAAGTCTATCGACTTGCGCTACAATATTTAGCATGTCTCTTACCGCCTCTTCCAAGCCAATCGAATTGCTGCGATTGTTGGCCTCTCGTCTTGAGAGGTTATCCGTTGATTCGCGTTGGGCACGGCGTGCTTCAGGTCTGCGAGGAAACATTGTCAAAGTCCTCGAAGAAGCCGAAAGCAGACCAATTGCTTCCGAACGTATTGAGCTGCTGATTAGCCGCAGCTTTGAGATTCTGCGCGCTGCAGCCCAAGAGATTCCCGATTTGGAAGAGATGTTGCGACGTTCTCTCTCAACACAGGAGAAAAATGAACCACCTTCCTAATACCATGCGCGCTATGCTCCTCGAGGCTTCCCGGTTCCTGCACCTGGCCGAAGTTCCAGTTCCACGGCCGGGGCCGGGTCAAGTGTTGATCAAACTACGCGCCTGTGGCGTCTGCCATACTGACCTGCACATCGTTGACGGTGAACTTCCTAACCCAAAACTTCCCCTGATTCTAGGCCATCAAATCGTCGGCGAAGTTGTTGCCTGCGGACCGGGCGCCGAGCGCTTCCAAACCGGCGAGCGGGTCGGAGTCCCGTGGTTGGGTGGAACGGATGGAACATGCTCCGCCTGTCAGCGCGGCCAAGAAAACCTGTGTGACCATCCCACCTTTACCGGATATACGGTGGACGGTGGTTTTGCCGAATACACCGTTGCAGACGAACGGTTTTGCTTCCCTCTACCACCCGCTTACGAAGACATAGAAGCGGCTCCGCTCTTGTGTGCTGGCCTGATCGGTTATCGCACCTATCGTATGGCTGGAGACCATGTCGAGCGACTCGGCATTTACGGTTTCGGTGCAGCGGCGCACTTGATCGCCCAAGTCGCTAAGTATGAGGGCAAACGTATCTACGCCTTCACCCGTCCAGGTGACCGTGCTGCACAGGAATTCGCACTGCAACACGGCGCAGATTGGGCGGGCGATTCTACAACAAAACCTCCCGAAACACTAGATGCCGCTCTGATCTTCGCTCCTGTTGGAGCGCTGGTTGTAGAAGCGCTTAAGGCCGTTCGGAAAGGTGGAACGGTCGTCTGTGGTGGGATTCATATGAGCGATATCCCGGCCTTTTCCTACTCCTTGTTATGGGAGGAACGCGTCATCCGCTCGGTCGCCAACTTGACCCGCCGGGATGGGGAAGAGTTCCTAGCCTTGGCGCCGCGCGTGCCGGTCAAAGCCCAGATACAAGTCTTTCCTCTTGAGGAAGCCGGTTATGCTTTGGACGTGATGCGCTCTGGCAAGTTGAACGGCGCAGCAGTGTTACAAATCGCTTCCACCTGACCGGTTGCGAAACGCACGAAAACCAGCGTGCTTTTTGTCCTCTTCGAGCCCCTGATGACCGAAATACTCTCAGCAAGGACACTTTTCCCGGGGCGCTTGTGCTGCCCTGCCGATTGAAGAGTTCTTCAAGAAACACTTCTTTGCCCAGCAGAGCATCTTCAGCTTGAATTGCGAACGATTAGGGCACAAGCGGCTCTCTGTTTTTCTTAACCAAAAGATTGTACAATAAGTGCATCTGTCACGAAGAACGATCACCGCCCTAAAAGGACTCTCCATGAGTTCCGCTACTGCTCTGGCTCACCCAAATATCGCCTTGATCAAATACTGGGGCAACCGAGACGAAGCGCTGCGTCTGCCCGTCAACGGCTCCCTTTCGATGAACCTGGCCGGTTTGGAAACACGCACCACTGTCACCTGGGGGCAAAGCGAAACAGACAGGCTAACCATCAACGGCATCGAAGTCCAGGGGGCAAGCCTGAAGCGCGTCTCGGACTTTCTCGACCTAGTTCGCCAAATGGCAGGATTGCAAGAAAGGGCGATGGTGGAAAGTCAGAACAACTTCCCGGTTGGGACGGGAATAGCCTCCTCAGCCTCAGCCTTTGCAGCATTAGCGTTGGCTGCGACCGCCGCTGCAGGGTTAGAGCTCGAACCGGCCGCTCTCTCACGATTGGCGCGGCGCGGCTCAGGGTCAGCGTGTCGCTCGGTGCCCGACGGATTCGTCGAGTGGCTCCCAGGCTCGGGCGATGATGATTCGTTTGCTATCTCAATTGCACCGCCCGAACATTGGCCATTGGTGGATGTGATTGTCATCTTTTCAAGCAAACATAAAGAGACTGGTTCCACCGAAGGCCATCGCCTGGCAGCAACCAGCCCTTTGCAAGCCGCGCGAATCGCCGATGCTCCGCGACGTCTTGAGATATGCCGCCGTGCCATCCTGCAACGCGATTTTTCTGCGTTTGCCGAGGTTGTCGAATTAGATTCGACGATGATGCATGCTGTCATGATGACCTCAACACCGCCACTCTTCTATTGGCAACCGGCCACGCTGGAGGTCTTAAACCTTGTGCGCCAAGCTCGCGCCCAAGGCACAGCGGCCTGCGCCACCGTTGATGCCGGGCCAAACGTCCACATCATTTGTGAAGAATCGGCCGCCAAAACTGTGCTCCAACTCCTCAGCGGCCTATCTGAAATTCAAGAAGTCCGCCTAACGCACGTTGGAAGAGGAGCGCGCCTGATATCTTCTTGAAATTCATAAAGAGGATATAATCCACGCGTTAGAAAGCACGGGAAACAAGTCGTCTTATGAGGGCTACGTTGTATGGACATCAGTGTACTGGGAAGTCTTGTCTTTATTTTGGTTTTAGTCGGGATGATTTTGGTGCACGAAATCGGCCATTTTGCGGCTGCGCGGCTGTTCAAAATTGATGTTGAGGAGTTTGGTATTGGCCTCCCCCCGCGCTTGGCGCGCCTGTGGCGCTCTAAAGGCTGGTTGGTCATCGGCCAAACGCGCTTGACCATTCCCGCCAATACCGACCTGCCCTTCGATGGTATACAAGCCCGAGGCCAGATCGTCCAGGCAGAGGCGGTGCGCTCCGGCAATGAACTTATCCTATGCGCTATCAAACTGGTCACTTCAGAAAACAGTGTCGCCGTCCCTGCGCCTACGGCCAGCGAAGGGACGGACGGCGTGGTGCGTCTGCACGGCCCGCTCAATGAAATCCACGAAG
>JANWWB010000344.1 GCA_025056515.1 Anaerolineales bacterium | reverse complement strand
ATCGCATACAATAAACATCACCCACTTCAGGATGGCATTATGAAATCTTTTGACCTCCTCGCAGTCGAAATGACCGCCGGGCAGACATCTTCTCAAATCAGTTTGCAGGTCCTTATCCGTCGTGAGTGAAAATCGTCTGTGATGGCTATGCGAAAGCTTGTGATCCTCTTCGTCATCCTCTTCGTCGGGCTATTGAGCGCCTGTCATCTGCCAACTGCTACACCACCGACGCTCCCCGCTACGACCCCAACTCTTTACGTTGCTACCGCCACTGTTACTCTCTTAGGCGAACCTTGTGCTTGGGTTTGGTCCACACATCCTTTGCCCGAACTAAGCGCCCAATTGAAAACCGCCCTGCAAGCTGCCGGCCTATCCAACGTCACCGCCCGTGCTGAAGTGTATGGCGAAAACTGCCTATCGGCCCAGAACGAAGTCTTATATTTTACTGCGCGGCAAACCGATTTCTATGTCACTATCCTCACAGATACCTTGGCCAATCCAGAACAACTCGGCCAATTGCTGGAACGCGTCCTTGCTGTGCTCGACAAATTCCCACCCGAAGCCACCCCAGGTGCCCACCCAGGTTCTATCGGCATTTCCTTTCTCACCAAGGGGGAAAGCCTCAATCTGTGGTTCACCGTGCAACAGGGCATAGAAGCACGCGCACGCGGATTGCGCGGTGCCGCTCTGTTAGAAGCACTGAAAAATCCCTAACTCATCAGCATACGCTCAGCTTGTCTTCCAAATCAATTTTAGGCGGATACCGGTAGAGCGACTATAATTGCGCCCATGCACATTCTACTCCTGCGAATTCTCGGATTGACCGGCACATTCATTGTGACATTCTCAGTTCTCTACGCCGCCTTGGTTTATCGAGGCAAACATGGAGAACGATTCTCACTTTTCAGTTACTTCATTTCGGAATTGGGCGAGGAGGGTGTCTCGCAAGGGGCACGGGTTTTCAACCTCAGCCTGATTGCCGCTGGGCTTTGCCTCCTCCCGGCAACCGTTTTGCTTGGCTTTCTGCTTGATAGCTTCTTCGGCTGGTTGGGTGCTACTGCAGGCATCATCGCTTCGCTTGGCGCCTCGGCAGTCGGACTATTCCCGGTGAATCGCTTGGAAGGTCACGTGCGCGCTGCCTTGACGTTCTTCCGCGCCGGTTTGGTCATGCTATTTGCCTTCGGCGCAGCGATCGTATTCCAACCGGCCGATCGTCTTGTCCTACCGCGCGGTTTAGCTCTTCTCAACGCGTTCGGCATCTTGACCTATTTGGCTTTTCTTATCTTGTTGACAATTCGTATGCGCCAAAAACAAGCGGATGCCACATTAGGTATCGGCCCCAGTGGACCACGCCCGCGCTTTCGCTGGCTCCCAACCCTAGAATGGCTGGTCTTTTTCTCCACCCTCGCCTGGATTGGCGCCCTTTCACTCTTTATCAACCCTACTCCCTGAAAACAGCATCACCATGACTCCTCCCTACTGGCTCCAGGATGCAATCTTCTACCACATCTTCCCTGACCGCTTCGCCAACGGTGACCGCGAGAACGACCCACCAAATGTACAAAAGTGGGGGTCGCCTCCGACCATATGGGGATTTCAAGGTGGTGACCTACGCGGCATCCTCCAGCACTTCGATTATTTGCTCGACTTGGGCATCAATGCCATCTATCTCAACCCTATCTTTGCCGCTCCATCTACCCACCGCTATAACGTCAGCGATTATTTCAAAATCGATCCCAAACTGGGTACTCTGGAGGACTTTCACGCGCTGGTTGAGACCGCCCATCGCAACGGCGTGAGGATTATTCTAGATGGGGTTTTCAATCACTGCGGTCGCGGTTTCTTCGCCTTTGTAGACGTATTAGAAAACGGCGAACACTCACCGTATAAGGAATGGTTTCACATCAAACGTTTTCCACTCGACGCATACGGTCCCGGCGAAGCACAGAACTACCTCGCTTGGTGGAACTACAAATCCCTTCCGAAGTTCAACATCGCCCACCCTCCTGTTCGTAAATATCTCTTGAGTGTGGCACGCTACTGGATTGAACAAGGCGCCGATGGTTGGCGATTAGACGTCCCCAATGAAATTGAGGAGGACTCCTTTTGGGCCGAATTCCGCCGAGTGGTCCGTTCCGCCAATCGCGATGCTTGCTTGATTGGTGAAATTTGGGACGTCAACCCACGCTGGGTAGATGACCGCCATTTTGACAGCCTCATGAATTATCCTGTGCGCGAGGCACTCTTAGCTTTCTTCCAAGAGCGCGAAGACGCGCATCAATTCAGCGAACGGATTCAAACGCTCTTCCGCGCCTACCGTCGTGAGAACCTTTATGCCATGTATGTCCCTCTAGATAGTCACGACACCGAGCGTTTCAAGACGGCCGTTGGCGGAGACATCGAAAAACTCAAATTGGCCTTTCTCTTTCAAATGGCATTTCCAGGCGCCCCGGCCATCTATTACGGCGATGAAATCGGCCTCGAAGGAGGCAAAGACCCAGATAACCGGCGTGCCTTCCCCTGGCACGAATCGGTCTGGGATCAAGATTTGCGTCAATGGGTCAAGACGCTGATTGCGCTGCGGAAACGCTACCCCAGCCTGCGACGCGGTGATTTCATCCCCCTGCTAGCAGAAAACCGCCTCTATGCTTTTGGACGGCAGCTGGGAGAGGAAAGAGTGCTCGCTGTATTGAACGCTTCGAGCCATGCTCGCCGCATCGAGATCCCGTGCGAAACACTTGGCTGGGAAAACGGACGTATGGTGCATGGGCTGATTGACCGCCAAAGTTATGTGGTGATGGATAACAAAATCACCTTACATCTCCCTGCATGGCAGGGAACATGGCTCGGCTAACAAGATGTCCTGCTATGACCGACTCGAAAACCGAAACACCCACCGATTTTCTACCCTGCTGTTCATCCTGATTCTGGCAATCCTGCCCTTCCGAACGCCCCATGGCTTGGGTCATTCACACCCAGCGGCAGATTTGCAGTTTACCTTGCCAACGCTCTCTTTGACTACCAGAGCGCCCATGCCGTTTGAATGCCTCCCTTCAGCTAGTGATGCTTGGCGTTCTTATCTCGATTGTGGTGTTGGCTGCCGCCTGGGACGTATCTTTGCAGCTTTTTTGCCTTCAACTTTATTCATATCGTGACCCAAACGACGGTCATCCCTGAACGATACAGGCTGGTCGTTCTGACAAAACGTTTCTTGTGGTACAGCACAGTGGTCTTACTGTGGGACTAGGTTAGCTAAAAGATGGACTTTGTCTTTCAAAGGGGGGAGGCCCTTGGCTTTTACCCTTGGTAGTCATTGCCTTCTGGAATCCGGTGGAAGCGTGGAATCTTTCACATCGTTTTTCGTATCGGGCTTTGTGCCGTTGCTTTTTGTATGCTTCCTCATCTCCTTGACCGTGCTTCTCTTTGCCTTTCCGCCGTCAATTGGTCACTGCTGTGGATGCAAAGTTTCAACGGCCTTCTGATTGGGATAATCTCCCTAACCATTTGCCCGGTACAAGCGCCGGCGACGGGATTCCTGGATTCTGCTCCATGCGCCGTTTCTTATCGTCTCGCGGTATGCCTTGGCAAAGCGCTGTAAGCTCGACCAGAGATGCCCTGAGGCTTGGTATAATTCACGCGGTTACGCGCCGGGGTTTGAGGAAAGCCTTAGAAAGCCAGGAACGCATGAGTTTCTCCGACGCGCCAGACCATTTCTCAACAAGTCAAGGAGTAGTACATGTATATCACCATCGAAATGATAGACAAAGCCACCCAAGCAGTGAAAGAACGACTAGAGCGAAAACCACGAATTGGGATCATCTTAGGAAGTGGTCTAGGGAGCCTGGCCGAGAGTGTGCAGCATCCGGTAATCATTCCCTATTCGGAAATTCCCGGCTGGCCAACCTCAACCGTCATTGGTCATAGTGGACGTTTGGTGATCGGCGAGCTTGAAGGACAGGACGTCATGGTCATGCAGGGACGAATCCATTATTATGAAGGGTATACGATGCAGCAGGTCACCCTGCCGGTGCGCGTGATGCAGCGGCTGGGGATTGAAATCTTGATAATCACCAATGCCGCCGGCGCCATTAATCCCGATTTTGTCCCAGGCGATGTGATGCTCATCACCGATCATCTCAATCTGGTCGGTATGGCCGGGTTGAACCCATTGATTGGACCAAATCTGGACGAATTCGGGCCACGTTTCCCCGATATGAGCCAAGCCTACGACCGGGAATTGTGCAACATTGCACGTCAGGTTGCCCAACGCGCCAATCTCGTTTTGCGGGAAGGCGTTTATGTGGGTCTGAGCGGCCCTTCGTTCGAAAGCCCGGCTGACCTTCGCTTCTTGCGCCTGGCCGGAGCCGACGCCGTGGGCATGTCCACCGTGCCGGAAGTCATCGTCGCTCGGCATGGGGGCACGCGCGTCCTCGGTTTTTCAGGCATCAGCAACAAAGCCAACCTGGATGGCAACACCATCACCACCCATGAAGAAGTTCTCGAGGCCGGGCGCATTTTGGTTCCTAAGCTTGAAACTTTGATTCGCGGAGTCTTGCAGACGCTGTAACGCCCAGATGTACGAAGTCTTGGCCTTCCTCCATCAATACGATGTCCTGCTCTACTTGCTCCTGCTGTTAGGAGCTATATTTGCGATTCGTCATCTGGGAAAAGCGCTGGAAGAAAAACGAAACGCCCTTTTTAGTTTAGAAAAAGAAATCGCCCAACATCATCTCAATGCTGCTATCGCTTCTCTCTCGCTGTTGACCGTGTTGGCATTTTCGATCTTTTTTGCGACAGTCTTTCTCTGGCCAGCCCTACCGGCAAATGTGCAGATGGGACAGGCAACGCGTTCGCTTTCCGTCTTACCGACCAGCACATTACCACCCGAATTGCTCCAGAATTTAGGTCTAGCGACCCCTCTCCCAACCGCTACTCTGGAAGTTAGCGGTTGTATCCCCGGCCAAATCATGATTAGCGAACCCAAGCCAGGAGAGGAAATTCGCGGCAGCATCACCATCAAAGGCACCGCCGACATTCCGAACTTTGGTTTCTACAAGTACGAATTCGCACCCGTTGGGTCCGAACTCTGGACGGCCATTCAGGCCTCGCGCGACCCCAAACGAGATCAGGCGCTCGGCTTCTGGGATACACGTGAGCTTACCCCTGGGAACTACCTGCTTCGTCTGGTCGTGACAGACAACACCGGGAACGCTTTGCCTCCCTGCGTCGTTCCTGTGCGCGTGGTTGCCCCCTAGAAGGAGAGCTATGCCCCAGGTGCAGATCCGTCCCACCCTCGTTGATGACTTACCTGTTTTGATGCAAATTGACCACTCTTGCCAGTCAGAATACGTCTGGCAAATGGACATCCAACTCGAAGGAAATCAAGTGAGCACCACCTTTCGTGAGATTCGCCTACCTCGGCCGGTTACCGTTCGATACCCTCGCCCCGTCGCTGCGCTGAGCGAAAGCTGGAATCAAAGGGTCGGTTTCCTTTCGGCGCTGATCGCCGATACGCCGATCGGTTATGTGCGCATTAATGACTTAATCCTGCCGTATACAGCCTGGGTAACTGACCTGGTTGTCGCGCCTCGCTACCGTAGACAAGGGGTAGGTCTGGCGCTCCTGCTGGCTGCTCAACAATGGGCGAGGAATCGTCAGAACAGCCGCATCATGCTTGAAATGACCAACAAAAACATCCCGGCCATCCGTCTGGCGCAAAAACTGGGTTTTGAATTCTGCGGGTATAATGACACTTACTATGAAAGCCAAGAGGTAGCGCTTTTCTTTGTGCGCTCGATCTCCTAAATTGTATTTCGATAGGTTTCGATGTTGAGCGATTGGACCAACCAAGTACTCATGGGGATTATCACCCTCAATGATATTCTGACCGCAGGCATTGCCATCACCGCCTTTTCGCTGTTCCTGTACGCTCTCTCATTCAACCTGCGCGATAGAGTTGCGCGCTCCTTTGCAATCATCTTGCTTTGCGTGGTGATCGTCTTCACTGCCGAAGCGCTCGCCGGCTCTGCAAGCTCGCTTGAAACAACCGAGCTACTCTTGCGCCTAGAATGGTTCGGAATCATCTTCTTACCGCCGGCATATTTTCATTTCTCTGATGCTTTGCTCATCACAAGCGGCGTACCTTCCCATGCCTTACGGCGTTGGATGGTGCGAAGTACTTACCTGCTCTCCGCTGGCTTCTTGCTCCTGCTGGGCTTTGGGTATCTCCTCGGGCCACTGGTCGCAGAGAACACGCCAGCGCCTTACCTACAGCGAACCTTTTGGACAGAGATCTTCACCTTCTATTACATCTTGCTCATCGTGCTTTCATGGAGCAACTTCATCCGAACCTATCGAAAGATCCTAACACGCTTTGGACGCCGGCGTATGCTCTACCTGCTTGCTGGGGCAATCGCCCCTGCCCTAGGATCGTTTCCCTACCTGCTCTACGGTTCGCAGTTTGCATCCCAACATCCTTACTTGTTCTGGGGGATTGCTCTCATATTCAATCTGATGGTTGGGATATTGATTGTCATCATGGCATATGCGGTCGCCTTCTTCGGCGTCTCTTGGCCCGATCGCGTGGTGCGCAGCCGCCTGTTTAAGTGGCTGATGCGCGGCCCGGTTACTGCTTCGGCTGCTCTGGCCGTGATGACCATCGTCCGAAGACTCGGCGAATTCTTTGGGGTTGTTTACTCCGCTGTCGTCCCCGCCTCGATGGTCTTTACGGTTCTGATCCTGGAACATACCATCACCCTGGTAGCACCGCTATGGGAACGGTTACTCTTTTACGGGCGCGATCGGGATGATTTAACCTTGCTTCAAAACTTGGAA